>DTYX01000729.1 GCA_012961655.1 Candidatus Poribacteria bacterium | reverse complement strand
CCGCTTTTTGAGCTGTTCCAGTTTTTCCCGCCACTTGATAACCTTTGACCTGTGCCATCTTGCCGGTGCCGGATTCGACAACACTCACCAACATTTGAGTTACCGTTTGGGCAGTTTTAGCGGAAATTACCCGCCTTTCAGCTTTTGGAACAATAGTTTCGATTACCTTTCCTTTGTCATCTACTATCTCTTTTACTATGTAAGGTTTCATGAGAAGACCATTGTTCGCTATTACATTCATCGCAGATAACATCTGCAGAGAAGTTACTGAAATTCCCTGGCCCCAAGGGGCATAAATCATAACATGTTTTCCCCAGCGATTAAGAGCGCGGATATTACCCTTTGCCTCATAGGGTAGGTCTATGTTAGTCTTTTTGCCAAACCCAAAGGCGCGGATATATTTCTCAAAGGCTTCCTTTCCCAATCGGTTTGCTATTTTGGTGACCCCAATATTGCTAGATTTCTCAATAATTTCGCTCACAGTCAGCCAGCCATAGGGTGTATCATCATGAATAGTTCTACCAAATATACTATACTCTCCCAATTCACAGTATATCGTGTCGGAAGGGTTGACCACTCCTTCTTCGAGGGCTGCTGAGATAGTTACAATTTTAAAAACCGAGCCAGGTTCATACATAGCCCAAATGGCACGATTGCGCTTACATATCTCATCCGTTTTTGAATACAAGTTAAGGTCATAACTGGGATAATTAGCCAGAGCTATAACTTCGCCTGTTTTGGGGTTCATAACAATAACAGTGCCAGATTTTGCCGAATATTTTTCACAAGCATTGGCTAACTCCTCTTCTGTTATATCCTGAATGAATTCGTCAATCGTTAAAATGATTCCGCGATTATAATGTGGCATTCCATTATCATTCAATCCAACCGGCCTGATTAGCCGATTCTTGCCATCTTTTGACAGCGGTTGTGTCTCTTCATAGTAGTACGAAGTCATGTGGGAATTATACAGTTTCTCGATGCCATCGACACCTTCATTGTCAAAATTCACACAGCCAATCACATGAGATGCTAACTTGCCCTTGGGATAGAATCGTTTCTCCTCTACCAAAATTCCTATCCCATAAATTTTAGTTATATCCAAGCGCTGATGAATCTGCCTGAGTATGCTATAATCCAATTTTCTTTTCAACCAGACAAATTTTCTATTTTTTTGATTTAACAGGGTTAGAAGTTTCTCAGGCGTACATCCAAAGGAAGGCGCAAGCGCCGCGGCGATATTCTGTGGATGTTTGATAACAGATGGGTCAGCCCAAACTGAAAGCGTATCCCTGTTGATTGCAAGTTCGTTCATATTACGACTATAAATCGTCCCGCGTTTAATCTTAGACTTTAAAATAATTTGAAATTGCTTATTTGCCCTCTGCCGATAATCTGCAGCCTTGACATATTGGATGATAAAAAAGCGAATTATAAGTAAGATAAAACAAAATTCTATAAAGACAAATAATGATACTATCCGAAATCTTCGTGAACTTGAATTTACTATAAAGCACTCAATTATTCTTCGCAAAATCGATATCCTCCTCAGTAGCAGTTTAATATCTTGCATATTCGTCAGTTCAAATGTAAAAAGCCCTAGTGCTTTTTTTCCAATTCAATAGGTCTATTCTCTGGTAAAACCAGATTGAATTTTGGAACAATTTCCTCTCGGATGCGCTCTGGAGAAGTTAAGCGCTCCACTTCTATATTTAATTTGATAAGTTCATCCTTTAGCAATGCCTTTTCACGCTTTAACCTCTCAATTTTGAAAGCTAACTTTGTTGTATCTGACTTATACCACGTATTTAACAGAGATATACAAAGAAATATGATAAGAAAAAACACCCAAATAGGCATGAAATATGTGAATAGACTTTTCCTTACGGAGGAATTTTTGATTTTCGGATAAGATTGATTTGTAGATATTATGCGCTCTGCCATTTTTCTTTTGAATCCTTTGAAATTTTACCCTGAAACAGAAATAATTAGTACATCAAAACAGCGTTTTTCAATGTAGCAGATGTTCCATCCAACCAACCATCTAAAGCTTTTATGGATGGAAGGTTGGAATAATAACAACGTTAAGAATGGTTTTCGATATACTGATAATTACTTAAGACAAGGAACGTGAAGTGTCTCTTGTAGGTGCCGAGTGAAGACCGTATTCGTCACTCGGCATTTTTTCAAAAAGAAGAGAGCTTCCCGTTGAGATGCAGATTACAACAGCGCCATTGCTGCCCTCAATTTTGCACTTCTGGCGCGAGGGTTTTGCTGTATCTCTTCACTTTGTGGTATTATGGGTTTTGGGGTAAGTAACTTTAAAGATGGTTTATGATTACACATACATATAGGCGCTCTAGGTGGGCAAATACATTTACGGGATAAAAAGCGAAATGTTTGTTTGATAATTCTATCTTCCAGGGAATGAAAACTGATAGCGCAAATTACACCTCCCGGTCTGAGCGCTTTCACTATATGTTTTAAGCCAAACTCAAGATTGTCCAATTCCTGATTCACATGTATTCTTAGAGCTTGGAATACCCTCGTTGCTGGATGAATTTTGGATTGCCGTGATGTTTGAGGAATAGCTCGCTTGATAATATCAACGAGCTGAAGTGTATTTAAAATAGGTTGTTTAGCCCTGGCTTTAACAATTTCTGAAGCGATTCTGTCCGCCCATCTCTCTTCGCCAAATTTATAAAATATTTCCGTTAATTCCTCTTTACTTCTTGTGTTTAATTCTCGTTCCGCAGTTACTATGTTCTCTTCGCTTACCCACAACTCCCTCTCATGACTGGATTCGCCTTCCTTAGCTGAAGAGGGGCAATTTCTATCCATTCGCATATCCAACGAACCGGATTTTAAGAAACTAAATCCTCTTTGCGGCGTTTCTAACTGAAGCGAAGATACACCTAAATCCATTAAAATTCCATCTACACTTGAAATATCAAGCTTCTGCAAAATTTTATCTAAATGAGCAAAGTTTCCGTGAATTAAAGTTACTCTATTCTGGAACCTACTGAGATTCTTTTTGGCAATTGCAATTGCTTCTTTATCGAGGTCAATTCCTATAAGCCGTCCATCAGGAGAACTATTTTCCAGAATAGCTGAAGCGTGCCCTCCCAGGCCAACAGTACAATCTAAATAAATTCTCCTACTTCTGGGCTGGATATATTGAATAACCTCTTTTTTTAAAACAGGAGTATGAATATACTGCTTCCAAAGACTTTCGGGATTTGACTTTACCATGAAGTTCCAGCATCCTTTGGTAGATTTGCATCGCTGCTTTGAACCCCGATTTAACTTGCATTCCGCACTTTTCAAATAGAACGCTCCCTTCATCCATCCTTCCATTCTTCCTGGAAATAAGAAAGAACACGATTTTTAAAAACCCTACGAGAATAAGTACGGAACATCGGTTTAAAATTGTAGATTCCCTATGCGGTCATATAATTCTTCGAGAGATTCGCCGATAGACGAATCTTCAAATTCAACATCATAAGTCTCTATAGCCTCTTTGCTCCA
The DNA here is from genome assembly GCA_012961655.1 of Candidatus Poribacteria bacterium. Classification (GTDB taxonomy): domain Bacteria; phylum Poribacteria; class WGA-4E; order DTYX01; family DTYX01; genus DTYX01. Next base: position 10,324 of record DTYX01000729.1, on the reverse strand, counting down.
GATTTCCATTCGATTTTGTACCCCAATAATAACAACATCTTTTATAATTAAGGCTGCCCTACGAAGTTTAGGAGGAATAACTATTCGACCTTGCTTATCAATACTGCATTCTATCGCATTGCGAAAAAATGAGCGCTCTAATATTCGACCAGTTCTAAGTGAAAGGGGAATTTTTTGTTTCAGATTCATAGCGATTTTTTCCCATTCCTCATAAGGATAAAGCGCAAGACACCCATCCAAACCAAGAGTTAAAATCATCTTGCCATCATTGTATTTCTGCGCAATAATCTCTCGGATTTTTGCCGGAATACAAACGCGACCTTTGCTATCAATAGAAACATTATATTCCCCAATAAACATGGGTTAGACCTAACTTGAATAAAGATGATTATTTCCCCACTTCCCACCACTTTGCCCCACCTATGTAATTTTATATCAAAAAACATTAGTTGTCAAGCGAAATTTTGCTTTTTTATCTATTCTTGAAAAAAATAGATGAGGTCATTGCAAAAAATTCTGTTGACAATTGAAGTTGTATTTGTATAATATTGCCTATAATTATCAGACAACGGGAGGTTCTAATTGAGTTATTACTTAGATGGCACAGAAATCGAAATCATAAAAGAAGCGGATTTGGGAAAAGTCAAACATGCGTTATTCGATTTTGATGGCACCATTTCTTTGATTCGGGATGGTTGGCAGAATGTCATGGTACCGATGATGGTCGAGATTCTTGCGAAGACTCAGACAGATGAGACAAAGGAAGAACTCAAGGCCATCGTTATTGAATTTGTCGACCGATTAACGGGCAAGCAGACAATCTATCAAATGATTCAATTATGTGAAGAGGTGGAAAAACGGGGCGGCGTTCCGTTAGAACCGTTAGAATATAAGCAGATGTACAATGAAAGACTGTTGCCGACTGTCAACGATAGAATCGCAAAGTTGGAAAGCGGCGAAGTTGATAAAGCCGAACTGTTGCTCCACGGCTCAATGGATTTTTTGCGGAAGTTACGCGATAGAGAAGTAAAGCTTTATCTGGCGAGCGGGACCGATGTTGAATTTGTCAAACATGAGGCTGACATCTTAGGTATAACTCCGTACTTTACGGGAGGCGTATTCGGCGCGGTAAAGGAATATAAAACCTATTCCAAGGCGATGGTGATTCAGAAGATTTTAGCGGATTACAACCTCAGCGGCAGTCAACTACTCATCGTCGGCGATGGGTTCGTAGAGATTGAGAATGCAAAAGCAGTTGGCGCAGTGGCTGTAGGCGTCGCATCGGTGGAGAATAATATGTTCGGCATGAATGCTAACAAACGCCTCCGACTGATTAACGCTGGAGCAGATATCATCATCCCCGATTACAGCGACCAAGATAGACTACTTGAGTATTTGTTTCAAGATGGCGACCGCGTACCAGGAGAAGAGATTCGTAGCCTAAGTCGTCGCTAATCCGAAGGCGTGCGTTGCTTTTTGCAGACTTCGGGGATTCGGCTACGATAGAATTTTGAACTACGATTTAAAATCTCAGTTAGCGCCAATGAGGTGTAAACGATGAATGCAGAATCAATAACACTCGAACAGTTCTTAGCCAACGATTACGAATCCTACGAGGGGGGAGGGGATTTATGTTCCCGGTATCTCCAATTGTCCAGCGCGACAGCGACATTACGTAGAAATCCTCTTCGCTTTGTGCGCTTGATAGGGCTATCCTTGAATCTCACGCGGAATTCCGCCTCACTAAGTTCCATCAAAGAAAGCAAATCAGGGGCGACCACAGAATAAGCAAACTGGGATGCGGCGAATTTGTCGCCGGCTTTCGGCCAGAAACTATGTTCATTTGTTGGCTTCGCTTTGCGATTCCATGGGCAGACATCTTGACATATATCGCAACCGAAAATATGATTTCCCATCAATGGTCTGAGTTCGCTTGGAATACTGCCTTTCAGTTCGATGGTCAAATACGAAATGCATCTGCTGGCATCAAGTGTGTAAGGCGCGACGAGCGCTCCTGTCGGACAGGCGTCGAGACAACGCGTGCATTTCCCGCAACCGTTTTTCGATAGCGGCTTATCGTATTCCAACTCAATATCCACTAAAATCTCCGCTAGAAAAAGCCATGAACCAAGCTTTGGATTGATGAGGTTACTGTTTTTTCCAATAAAGCCAATGCCGCTATTATTCGCCGCTTCGCGCTCAAAGATCGGTGCAGTATCTACATAAGCTTTGCCATAAATTTCCCGATTAACTTCCGCTTTAATAAACCAAAAAAGTCTCTTTAATTTCCGATGAATGATGTCGTGGTAATCTGTGCCCCAAGCGTATCGTGAGATGATACCTCTAGACGCATCTCGCTTTATCTCCTCTGGGATGTTAAAAGTAAAATAGTTCATGCCGAAGGAGATAATAGAGCGCGCGCCAGGCAAAAGTCTGCGTGGGTCTCTCTTCTTCTCAAGATGACGGTGTAAGTAGCTCATCTCGCCGGCAAATCCACGTTCAAGCCAATCTGCATAGAAATTGGTGGTTTTAGCTGGTTGGGCTGGAGAAACGCCGACAAGGTCAAATCCGAGTTCAAATGCTCGAGTTTTTATTTTATCTGTTATGGACATAATACGTAATGCGTAATGCGTAAAAAGAAAATTACGTTTTACACATTATGGTAATATTCGTGTGCTATTCCTTATCACTTGTCTATTGAAAATACAGGAATTACTGAAAAGTTTTTGATTATCGCGTCAATTTCAGGGGCAAGTTCATCGACAAAATGGCTCTTGCCTGTGAATATAAGTTCAAAAATCTCTTTTTCCGACACAAAATAGGCAAATATCTTCGTCATTTCCTCCTGTATCGGCAAGTAGTTATCTGGGGCTATTCCTTCTTCTGCTGGATAAATTTGGTATGCAACCTTCAAACCCTCTAAACCTGTTTCAGTTTGAAAAGTTTCCCGCGATATAATCGATTCATTGCCGTATCCAATATCTTCTAGAGATTCCGGGTCATTGCGAATTCTCGCAGGTAAGGGTGAAAAATCCTCATTTTGAATTCTTTGAATCATTAATTCCAATTTATCATCTACCCGTTGAAGTCTCACTGCTCTAACCACGCCTAACATATATCCATTCATCAGCGGAAGTGTCCAGAATTCAGAATCATATTTCATATACTCCGGCGGATGCTTCACTTGACAACCGACACTTGGATAGGTATACATCCCCCAATTGCGTGGGTTATCATAGTAATCTGTTGATACTTTAGATATACTACATCCGAATAAAAATAGAGTTGATATTATTGACAGGATTTTCATTTGTTCATCAGCCCCATCTTTACAAAAGTCGTCGCAGAGCCCACACATCCGCAAAAGAAAGGGCGTTTGCAACTTACGCTGGTTCAGGTTTGAAATTTCTCATTAATCAATATTAGCGGTTTGCATTTATTCTAATCAATTTCTTCAATTTTGTCAAGTCCGTAATAGAGTTTCGCCGAGATTGCTTCGGAAGCTTAGCACGGGTCTTTGAGCATCTCCTCTGCCTGCTCGCCGAGCGGCGCGGGCAAAGTAGTCAGGTAGGTGGTGGTCTTCGTCGTTAGTGCATGGCGGGCGTAGGCATCGGTCTCAATTTGGTGAACTAAGACATTACGGCTCCAGCCGTTTTCAATGGACGCTTGCAGGTAGTATTCGCGCGCTTTCGGGTCTTTGACCTTCTCCAATTAGAACGCGAGAATCCCTTGTTATCAGGGAACTCCCGCCGCAAGTCTTGACTGAGGCTATCAATCACTGCGTTACCCCAACCGTGCTGCTGCTGGCGTTCGACAATCATCTTACCCATGTCCCAGTAGAGCGCGATGAGTTCTCGATTAACTGCCAGCGCCGCCCGCGTGCGCGACGCCTGAACCCGCGTCTTCAGGTCGTTGAGCAGTTAGCATAGTATTCAATTTTCTTAAGCCGTGGCATAAATACTCTCCTTTCAGTAATTTCCACAAGACTCTCTAATCTTTCCACGTTTCACCTTTCACCGCTTTCATCGCTTCAGCTCGCACTTCCGCAGGCACTTTGGGGTTTGCTGCAAGCGATGTTAAAACACTCACGACACGTTCATCCTTCCACTCTGCCAATGCGCAGCAAGCGACGAGCGGTTCAAGGGGACCAAGCCACGATTCGGGAGTGGAAATAAATTGAAGAAGCGCTTCTTATCTCCGAAATCTCCTTCCCCTCTTGTTGAATCAATTGGAGGACCATCCCATACCGCGGAGGAAGTTCCATGAACAAAGTAAGAATAGGCTCCTGAGAGATTTTTTCGCGGCTTTCGTTTCATCTGAAGTAATAATATCACCATTTCCCACATCTGTCAACAAAATTATCGCGAATCTGATTTTTCAGCCGTGCGGTGTTCGCTCATATAGTATACGAATTTGAGAGTTAAGGTTTCGTGATGGGAGTTGAATCTCAGATTGTGAGCAGATTGCAGATTTTAAATTAGATTGAAATTAGCCCCCTGATTTTCTTACTTTCTTTACCAGTCTTATTGTGGGATAATATCTTGACTTTGGCAGTAGATTAAAACATGATTTCATTGTAGACTCACTAAAGCCTGTCCTCGAGCGAAGCGAAGGATTGGGGAACTGGTTAAGAGATACCAAGCCGCTGTGTACGGCTATGCTTATCATCTTCTAAGTAGCTTCGACGAGGCGGAGGAACTCTGTCAGGAAGCTTTTATCCAGGCCTACACAAACTTAGCTAACCTCAAAGAGGCAAAAAAGTTCCCAAGCTGGTTGCGAAGCATCACAAGAAACGTATGCATCTCTTTCATCCGGCAAAAGGAGAGGTTGCGCTCCCTTGAAGAATCGGTCCCCAAAAGAGAAATCCTCACACCTGAGGAACAGTACGAACGAAGAGAGTTGTCCAGTCAACTGATGGAAGCAGTCAACACGTTGTCGGAAAGAAATCGGCTGCTTGTCACCCTCTTTTACCTCGATGGCTTGTCCTACAAGGAGATTGGCGACTTTCTGGAAGTTCCCCTAAACACTGTCAAAGTCACTCTCAGAAGAGCCCGCCAACAGTTGAGGGATAGGCTGCAGAAGATGGTCGAGGAGGGTTTCAATCGACACAAGCTCAGTTCGGAATTTGTCAAGAAAGTCTCAAAAGCAATTGAGGAACGGACCTGAGCGGGATGAGCACTGCTTCGGCAGAGGCATGTTAGTATCTGAGACTGTCTATCTGCGGCTGGAACGGATGGGTGATAAATTCTCAGCTTACTGCAGCAGCGACGGCAAGAACTGGTTGATATGCGGCGAAGTGAATTTCCCCGCCAAAGACCCTATTCAGGTTGGTATCCATGCCACAGATGGCTGGTGCTTGTGGGGGGATATGGCTGACACTGCCATAAAGATTGATTACTTTCGAATTCTGAGGAGGTTTCGAGATGAAACCCCGTAGAGCCTGTGCTGAGCGAAGCCGAAGTATCGATTTTCATAAATTGACACGCTTTCGTCGAGATATGAATCTCGACCTACATATAAAACAAGGAGGCATCCATCATGAAACGACATATAAACTTTCGTGAACCCATAGTTTGGAGATTAGCAACCTTGATGTTAATCGGACTTTTGGGCTTTTCCTCAATCAGCCTTGCAAAAGGAGGCAAATGGAGGAAGAAAGCTGACATGCCAACCCCAAGAACCTCGTTGTCCTGTAGTGCGCCTGTGGTAAATGGTGAGATTTATGTTATTGGTGGTGCGTTGAATTTCTGGACAGCTTTTCCGACAGTAGAGATATATGATCCAGCGACAGATAAATGGATGGAGAAAGCTGATATGCCGACTGCAAGAAGGGCTTTATCTACCAGCGAAGTGAACGGAAAGATTTATGCAATTGGCGGCTCGACGGCAGGTAATGTAGTTCTTTCGACCGTGGAAGAATATACGCCCGAAGGTTGGCCGTTCGCTGTTTCTCCGCAGGGCAAGCTGGCAGCGACATGGGGAGAGATTAAGCAGAGTTCTCTCGGAAAGTAGTAGCCCAAGATTCTATCTTGGGCTGCCCCAAGCCAAATTAGAAATTTGGGCTACACCCCTCACAAGGAGGTGAAGAACGATGAAGGCTAAAATCAGTTTCTTGGCTTTGGGTTGCCTGGCTTTTGCGTTCATGTTGGCTTCGCCAAGTTTGGCGGGAACCTGGAGAGATGATTTTGAGGATGGAAATCTCGATGGCTGGGAAGTATTCAATCCTATTCCAGCAGAGAAATGGGGCGTGGAAGATGGGGAATGCAGCGGAGAATGGCAGAACGCCGATCCTGGTATGTTTTCAGTACTATACTTAATGGTAGAGAACGCCGATTCGTGGAAAGATTACACAGTAAAGTTCAAGATGAAATTTGTAGCCACAGGTCATTTCACGGGCATGTCTTTCCGTGAAAACTTAGGCAGGAGCTATGGGTTTGTCATCGATACGGCGAAAAATACTGCATGGGCCTGGAAATTTTTTCAGGGAGTGAATACCTTCCCATCAGAGATTCCCCTGCCTTTTACTCTTTCTAAAGACACTTGGTACGAACTGAAGATAATAGTCGAAGGAGATAACTTCGAGTTTTATATCGATGGGAAGCCAGCAGGTGAATTTGAGGATAATTCCATTCCATCCGGCAAGGTCGGTCTTTACGTTAGAAATGCCCACGCTCACTTCGATGACGTAGTCATTACTGGGCCAGAGATACCAGACGGCGGGAGTTGGAAAACAGTTGAACCGAAAGGGAAACTTGCCACATCCTGGGGAAAGTTGAAAACAGGATATTGATGTTAATCGGGCTTTCGAGCTTTGCGGAAATATACTTTCGAAGGCTGGCCGTTCGCTGTTTCTCCGCAGGACAAGCTGGTGACAACGTGGGGGGAGATTAAGCGTAGCACGGAAGGAAGGTCAGAGTTTCACAGTCTCGTGCAAATCTACGTCAAGTGCATGGGCGATTTCCAAGAGATGCTTGAAGCTAACCGATTGATATCGGGTCGCTGAAGTTGTTAAAGCACGCTGAAATCTTCTTCACTTTTCATGCGGAACGACATAAGGCAGAAGAGTTACATTGAATCGATCTTCTACCTTAATAGCAAGTTCTGTCGTGCGGTTCAGGGTCGAATAATCTCGCATGACGACATCATTCAATCGCACTTCGATAATTCTGTCCGTCGCAAAAACGTCAAGAATTTCAACATCAGGCAGATGCGCAGTCAATTGCTGACGATAAGCTTCAACGACAGCAGCTTGAAGTTCGGTTAAGTTCTCTTTAGTGTTTTTGTGTTGCATTAAATATCACCATCTTCGATGAGCCTTTGCATGAGGGAAACAACCTGTCCTGCTTGTCTGACAAGTTGTTCTACGGTGTTCGTTGTGAAGATTGAATCATCTCCGTAATCCGCATAGGGACGAGCAAGATAAAGGTTTCTGAAATGTTGCCGTGCCTGCCGTAATCGTCTTTGTTTGGAACGTATCTGTCGAATAAGTACTGTGAACTGATTTTGTGTGCCGGTGTGCCCCCAATTTCCAGTCGCCGGATTTGGTTTGTCTCCTCGCTTTATCAATATTCCTGTTACCGCTTGGAATGCTGCGAAATAAGCGCGACTTACTGCGGCAGCTAAGTCTTCAGCCATCAAACTATTCCGCGCGGCGGTCATGGAGGCTTGCGATTTGTTCATCCATTGCTGCCAAGTAAGCATCAATCTCTGTTCCTTTGTTTTGTTTTTTCCTAACTGAAACTCAAACCGTTTCAAAAGGAAAATCTTGACTTGGTTGTCTTAAAGATGGCACCGTCCAAAATAGTATATCAAGGCAAAGAGATGGTGTCAAGAAAAATCGTTTTTAAAAGGAGAAGAGTTAATCGGGCTTTCGAGCTTTTCTTCAGTTAGCTTTGCAGAAATATACTTCCAAAGGTTGGCCGTTCGCTGTTTCTCCGCGGGGCAAGCAGGCAACGACTTGGGGGAAGATTAAGCGAACACGGGTCTTAACGGAAGTCACGGATTGAAGGACATCTGAATCCATGATTTATACAATTCTGTGAAATTCCAGTTTGCGCAAAACGTATCACGCATCACACAGAACGCCTACGGAAATATCTTGATAATTGCCCCAATTTGACTTTCTTATTCAACGGCGAAACCGGTAAATTGTCGCTTGTAAGGCGAATGGAAAGCTAATACAATCTTATCTTTTGGCACGCCCAATCGCACCAGTTCATTCGCAACGCCCTCTTCGGTACCATCATGCTGAATCCAGATTTTCCCGTTTTTGATATCGAGATGTAACACACACCCATGAATGCGGCGATTGCCGTTCCAGCCGACATTCACCAGTTGATAATGGTCATTTTCGGTGTCAAAAATAGTTTGTACCTCGATATCGCCATAAGAGGGCTTATATTGTGCATACTCCATTAGGATTTTTTTTATGAACTCTCTTAATCGGTTTTGTTCACCCATTGGACGATTTCCTCCTTTTCGATATGATAAACAATCAATTTGAGTTGGAAGCGTTCGATTGCTGTTCGACCAAATTGCAAGGTAAAGAATCCGAGATAGGTATCCTCTGGAATTGCCAGATAGAGAGTTCGTTCTGGGTCTTGCTCTTCTAATGCAAGACGATAATTCAGATATTGTCCTAAAGCGATGTGAAACTCATGAATCGTAGAGGTTCCCACGAAACTTTTGATTTCGACAGCAATCTTCTGCCCTTCTTTTTCGGCGCCAATGATTTTTTCCGCGCCTAAATCCACGTAGAAATCTACTCCGCCGAAACTGATATGGAGTGGGTCATCTGTAATAGTCCATCCATCTTTCGTCAAGGCATTCTTGACAACATCGTGAAAAATATCTTATGTGGGCATTTCATCTTTAGGTCGTTTTAAGAATCGACATTTGGGTTTGGTTGAACAGAATTCAATATACTTTCTCGTTCAAAGCAGGTTTAATTATATCACGGAGATGGGAATACGTCAAGGAGAATCTCAAGAGAAAAATAAATACCCGTCTATTGCTGAGACAGTTATCGATGCAATCCGTGATAAATTCGATAAGCGTGGTGAACGGAAAAATTATGCCATTGGAGGCGTAGGAGGTTTTAATCCTTTTTCAAAGGTGGCAACGGTGGAGAAATACACGCCCGAAGGTTGGCCGTTCGCTGTTTCTCCCCAGTGCAAGCTGGCAGTGACGTGGGGGAAGATTAAACGGCGTTAGGTGGGACTCGAGCATCAGAGCATGGTCTAAGGAGGTTTGAACAACGGATTTTGTATAAGCTGATAAAGGCGGCCTTTTTTTGTGCCGCCTTTTTTATTTTGGTTGAGAACAATCCCAAGATAGGTCATTATCGCGTCAGCAGAACTCTGACGGGTGACGTTTTCATGGGACAAGACTTCTCCTGCGTTGTTTCTGTTATCAAGTAAGACGAAGTCTAAGGTTCGCGAAGCGAGCAGATTTTAGTCGAGCTCGATAAGGGACGGACCCCCTTAGCATTGTAGAGGGATCGAATATAATCCCTAATAATGGTACGACGCTCACTCCCTTTGGCGATGTCTTAGGTACGCTAACCACTGCTCGCCGTAATTGATTGATACGAGTTTTTCCTAGCGTTTCCTCATAACTGAAAAAGTCGTATGATTGATAAAAAATTGTATGAGAATGCTCTGAGAAAAACATTTGACTTGACAGGCCAAGCAATCTATGGTAAGCTACTTTTGCACATAAGTTGGTGTTGAAATAAAAAGTATAGCTTGACAGAAGGAGGGACTCAAGATGCAAATATCAGAACAGACAAGATGGCTAGTCACTGTATCCTTAGGTGTGGCTGCCATAGTAATAGGTATAGTGGGAATAGTTGTAGGGGCCCGCACATTAAATGGCGCTTTCAGAAGGGCAGAGTCAACAATAGAGAGCGGCTTCAGCCAGACACACTCAACGCTAAGCACCGTGGAGGAAACCTCTGTTATCATGGCTTTAGGTTCTAAAAACGACAGACCAGCTTGGAGTAATTTTCTGAGAAGAGCAAAAACAGAAGCCATTGATAAAGGCTACGTCAGCGTAGCTGCTAAGGGATTTGTTATTACAGAGATTGGAGAAAAAAGACTTGCACCCTATACCCAAGAACAAATTCAAGAAGTGATTAAAGAAAGTCCTGATGTTGCTTTTGAAGAACTTGCCGCCAGAGTAATAGAAAGATTAGGCGTAAGTCGCCTCAGCGACTTGGCAAAAGCCCACGATACATCCCTTAATGAGATGATTGCCATCATGGCTGGTTTTGCCGAGAAGATACGAACTTAAGGATAACAGATTCCTAAAGCATTGGGGCTAT
>DTYX01000728.1 GCA_012961655.1 Candidatus Poribacteria bacterium | reverse complement strand
TTTTCATTGATTATTTCCTTTCCATTGAATGTTGTGGTGGTTTTTGCGCTACTACGAGGCAAACAAGAATGCTTCTCCTACTACAAGTCATAGAAACCAGGAAGCATCGTTGACAACATTGAATATATATATTATGAAAAATCTTTATAAATTTGTCAAGAATTTTTTTAGCTTCTAAAGTCTCGCCCAAGAGACCGTCGCATTAAGGCTAACATTTCGGCGCTCCAAAGATTTCATCAGCGCGCAAAATTTCCAGAGCAATCTCTTTCATCGGTTTTCTGGAATTCTGACTTATACGCTGCATCTTTTTAAAGGCTTCTGGTTCAGAAAGATTGCTTCTCTGCATTAATATGCCTTTGGCGCGCTCTATTAGTTTTCGTATTTCCAGGGCTTCTTTGAGGCTATCGGCTTCATTTCTAATACGCTGAAATTCCGAGAATCTGTGTGCGGCAAGCTCAATGGTGGGGAGTAGTTGACCGCTATTTACGGGTTTGAGAAGATAAGCGGATGCGCCCGCTGCAATGACTTTGCCGACGAAATCCTCCTGACTGTATGCCGTGAGCATAATAATAGCCGTCGGTTGAGACGCCATTATCTCTTTGGTAGCAGCGATGCCATCAAGCTTAGGCATCTTGATGTCCATTAGGATTACATCTGGGCGTAATTCCTTGGCTAATCTGACAGATTCCAGACCGTCTTTGGCTTCTCCGACGACAGTATACCCTAAGGAATCCAACTCCTTTTGGAGGCGCAGAACTGTTAGACCTTCATCTTCACATATTAAAATGCGTAGTGTTTTCTTTTTCATAATTAACACCTTAACTATGTGCAGGTAAAAATGACTGCTCCACATCATGTAGGCGGGTTCACGGGTAGGACTGCATCACGACAAAAGTATAAAAACTAAGAATCTTTAACGTCGATTTTGGAAAATCGACTACAACGTGAGGTATTGAATATAATCATATTTTCGGAAAAATCACTTCCACTGTTGTTCCCGCATCGCTTACTAAATTAAGAGCGCCACTTAGGTCTCGTTCCGCCAGAGTTCGACTCACCTCAAGGCCGACACGTCCATTCACGTTGATGTCGAATCCATCCGGCAATCCTATACCATCATCATTCACTCGAAGGTAAATGTTATTATCCGCAGCCTTTAGTTCCACTACTATCAAGCCTTTATCCCTATTTTTGAAGGCGTGCTTCATAGCGTTACTGACTAATTCATTTGCTATCAAGGCGAGAGAAGTAACCTCTTTTGACGGCAAGGAGATATCTATAGCGTTGATTGATACGTTAATATCTTGTGATGGGTTTACATTGGCGGAGGCGACCATTGGCACTAATCTGTTCAAAACGTCTTTGACATTAATTGTTTGTATATGCGCATCCTTGCTTAAAAATTCGTGAACCATAGCAATTGTATTGATACGTTCGATGCTTGCCTTTAAAGCGTCCTTCGGCATGACATCCTTAGGTTCCTCAAGGAGTTGAAGAATCAACAGGTCAGATACGGTTTGTAAGTTATTTTTTATCCGGTGATGGGCTTCCAAAACAGAGGTTGCTAATTGTCTTG
>DTYX01000727.1 GCA_012961655.1 Candidatus Poribacteria bacterium | reverse complement strand
TTTGTAAATTATATTCCGATAGTCATTCTTTTTTACGTCCCCGCCACGATACCGCAGACGGGGACGCCTGCTTGAGCGCGGGAAATGCAGATAAATTAAGATAGCAGAATATTATATAATAGTTTCCCTGATTGTACTAATCTATACTTAGGTGTTAACCACAACACAATTTTTAGGAGGGAATGAAATTGACTAAGTATAATTTCACCTTCGGTAAGCCAAAGGCGCAGACAGGCGCAGACAGGTCCGTTGCTTTTGGCATATTGTTCTCTATATTGTTATTCATTTTATTGATTCGGCTCTTGAACCCTAATTCAGTGATGGCTGCGCAAGTGGACCTCTCCCAAAGGGCGGTTGAGATTAGAGAGCAGATTGATATCGGCAGTATGCGCCGGGATATTGCGCGTCTGACTTCTTTAAAGACCAGGGTTACTGGCTATGAAGAGGCCGAAGATGCTAGCAAGTATATATTTGACCGCTTTGTTGAGATTGGATTGCAAGATGTGGATAGTCGTGAATTTGAGATTACTGTCCCGATAGACGAAGGCGGTACATTGACTGTGCTCGGTGAAGATGGAAGAGAGCTAAAATCTTATAAAGTTCAATCCATCTGGCCTAATTTGGTTCGAACTTCTTTCGTCGCTGATGGAGTGAAACATAAGGTTTTAGAAGGCGAAAGTTTAGAAAGCATAGCCAGTGCATATCAGATAGACATTCAGAATATCCTCAATGACCATCGCAATTCTTTCCTGCTGAAACAGCAAAATGATGGAAGAGATAATGATGGGGATGGAGAGACCGATGAAGCGGGCGAAGTAGCGATTGTGCCGGGAAATAAACTGTTTATTCCTACGGGTGGTCTGGAAGGTCCGCTGTTCTATTGTGGCTCGGGCGAACTGAGCGATTTTAACGGTAAAGATATCGGTGGTTTTTGGTATCGTGTGCAGCCCGGTGATACCTTAAATAGCGTTGCCTATCGGTATCGAATCGGCTCCTCAAGCATCATGGATGATGTCCTGAATGCACACCTATTACGGACGGATGATAATATTGACAATGATGAAGACGGTGAAGTCGATGAAGAGGGAGAGATGGCCCCGTTCAGCGAGATTACGACTTGGGATGATGACGGCTTGGATAACGATGGCGATGGCATCATTGATGAAATCCCCGGCGATAATACCGACGGAATTGATAATGATAGAGATAACATAATTGATGAATCGGATGAATTCGTCGAAGCTTCCGAGTCTGAGGTCTTCGTTCCCAGAAGCAGTATCGTCCTGATTAATTTTGAGAATAGCGGTACAAAATGGATTAACGCAACAATGATAGGCGCGAGCGTGGTAATATTTATTGAACCGAAGCCTTCAGATACCATCCGCGGCGAAGCTGAGAATAAGTTTCTCACGGTCCCGGCGAACATTCCTAGATTTTGGATTAGCAGAGAAGACGCCGCTGAATTGATGGCAATGCTCAAGAGGAATTCGGAAGTGATGGTAAGAATTACCGCGAAGATGACCTGGCAGAAGCGAATAGGTCAGAATATCCGTGGCTTTCTTGAAGGCAATGACCCTCAATTAAAAGAGGAACTCGTCATTATCGAAGCGTACTACGATTCGATGTCAGTTGTGCCGGCGCTATCACCGGGAGCTGACCCAACCGGTGGAATCGCAACTCTGTTGGAGTTAGCCAGGCTCTTTAAAAAAGAGGAATTTCGGCCGGGGCGTTCTATCCTATTTTTAGCGACCAGCGGTCATTTCCAGGGACTTGCAGGGATGCGCGCATTTATGGAAGGGATTAGCCAGGATTCAGTCAGATATATGCAAGACCTCCGACGGGATATCAACCGTGACCTCTTTGAATTTCAGGAGCTTTCAAGAAAGATTGTGTTAGCCATCGATAGAGGATATCTGGTCGACCTCCCTCCTTCCTTCTTCGATAATGTCGATGACATCTCCGAAAACCTGGATTCACTGGCTACTACCCTTTCTGACTTAGGTCGCACTCTCAATAACATCAATTGGCTGAAGAATGTCCGGCGGGATGAGACAGAAAAGCGCAAGAAGAAGGGGGAAACCGTCAAAAAGCGAGAGAAAGAGCGATTTACTCCTGAAGAGCAAGAACGTCTGAATGCAAATCTTGCCAAATATAAAAAAGACGCACTTCAGACAACGAACTTCCTAAGAGAAATCGTCGACCGGATGGCAAACCTTCAAGACTATGCTATCAGTAAATCCCGTAGGGCAGAGAAGGATTTAATCGAAAATATAGCTTTGCCGATGGCGCGCTTGGATTTATGGGCTATAGGAAGACTTATTGATTCTCTGAAGAACGGAGAGATCGGAGCAACGTATTCAAGAGAATATGACAGCTCACCGCTCCAACCAGTACATCTAGCGCAGGAAAATGAATTCGGCAAAAGATATGAGATATCTGTTCAACCAGAATTAAAACCCGATGAGCAATGGGTTTTAGATGACGTAAGAAAGCTTAACGCGGTTTTTCATGAATGGGAGATTTCGGATAGACGTAAGTTCGTACTGCAATATTCACAGTATAAACTACTTGACCGGCATCTTACCCTCAGAGAAATGGACCGAATTAAAAGAGCGCGCAGCACGTTGGCAAGCGCTAAACAGACTATCGATAAGTATGCTGAAGATGAACAACAACTGTTAAAGACAGCTTACGATAGGTATCTACTTAACGCACAAAAGGTCAGAGATGATGCGCGGCTTATCCTTGCTGTCCTGGAACAGTTGGATAAAGACCCACGCAGCGAAATCTTTAACACCCCCTCTTTTAAAGGGGACTGGGGTGATTTTGAGGAAACGTTGAGATATTATCTGAGTCCAGATGACCTGCGAAACCTAAAAAACGCTAGAAAACAGTTGATGAGTGAGGATAAAGGCATCGAGACTTTAGAACGTGAACAGATGAATATCGTCAACTTTGCCCTCAGAAATGCGCGACGAGAAGGGGAGCGCCTAAATACACTTCAAAAGAATGCGTCTTCCCCTTTATCAAAGAAATCCCCCCTTTATCCTCCCCTTGGAAAAGGAGGGTTGGGGAGGATTTCTCGCGAATATACCAATGAAGAGAAGTTGGCTTTAAAGCACTACCTTAATGACGAAGAATTTAACCGCGCTATTGAGGCGCGCACCTACCTTTTTGCGAAATTTGATGAAGACCGACTCATTAGGTCTGTCCTTTCACGAGCTAAGAATGATATCCCTGACCTACAAAGCTTGCTCAATGAAATAGATACTCTGGAAACTAGCCTAGATGACGAACAGAAACAGTTGCTGAGGGACAATTTAACGACTTTGCGTAATTCTCGGATACGAAATATCCACAAGCAGATTGAAAAGATGTCCCGCTTCAATCGGGAAGAGATGAGAAGAAAGATTAAAAGAATTACTCAAGCTATTG
>DTYX01000726.1 GCA_012961655.1 Candidatus Poribacteria bacterium | reverse complement strand
AATTGCAAACCGCATTCGCGACAGAACCTGGCGAATTTAGGATTATCCGCCCGACAATTGGGACAAAGATTAACTAAAACCGCTCCGCAACGATTGCAAAATTTTGCCTGCTGAAGATTTTCATGATTGCAATTGGAGCATAACCTACTCAAGCTATCGCCACAGTTCCCACAAAATTTAAAACCGGGCGGGTTTTCAAAACCGCATCTTAAACATTTCATTGTAAATCACTTATTCCCTTTTTCGGAATTTCCCCGCTTCATAACGATTAGTTAAAGTCAACTTTTTCATTGTAATTCAAATCAGAGTAACACTACCCGTTATAACTTTTTCAAATGTCCCAATACTGAGACGCAAAACTAAGGCGCCATTTTCGTCGATGTCTACCGCTTGTCCCACTATCGCTTTTTCATCAGATTCGATTCGGACTTGGCGTCCAAGTATACTGGATAGGCTTTTCACTTCAGATATTATCGGCGCTAGATTACCCCGATTTAAGAGGATGTACCTATTTTCAAATTCTAACAAAAATTGTTGCAGTAGTCGAATACGTGGAAGTTCATAACCCAACAGAATACTGAGAGATGTCGCTTTAGATTTAAGCGAAATGGGAAAGCTATCCTTGCCGATATTTACGTTAATACCTATACCAACAGCTAAAAACTGTTGACCACTCTTTCCTGTACCCATTTCTGTTAAAATTCCACATACTTTCTTTCCAGCAATAATTACATCATTTGGCCATTTTATTTTTGCCGGTAGTCTTGTCAGGTCTCTAATAGAATTAGCCGCTGCAGCAGCGGCAAGAAGAGTGACTACTGGCGTTTGATATGGCTGAATTGTCGGCCGCAACAACAAAGACGCCAAAATGCAACGACTGGGTGGTGATATCCAACTCCTACCTAAACGCCCTTTGCCTGCGGTCTGATATTCAGCGATGACCAACGCCCCATTCGGCGCGCCATTTGCGCCTAAACGCAACGCTATCTCATTGGTAGACCGAGTCTGTTGATAAGCATATACGCGATGGCCGAAAGATCGCGTTTTAAGTCCAGAGGTGATATCATCAGCCGTCATCATATAAAATCAACTTCCAATAATAGATTTCGGGGCTACAGTCTTTCCGAAGTCTTGCGACTTCGGCTACTAAGCCTTTTTACACAACCATGACATCGAGACTAATATCCAAAGCTGGCGCGGAATGAGTTAAAGCGCCTACGGAAATCAAATCAACGCCTGTTGCCGCGACTTGCTTGACTGTTTCCAATTGAACATTTCCTGATGCTTCAACTGGAACTTTGCCGTCGATGAGTTTGACAGCATCTTTCATCTTGTCTAGCGTCATGTTGTCCAGCATGATGATATCCGCTTTTGCATTGAGCGCTTCGGAGACTTGTTGAAGAGTTTTTGTTTCAATTTCAATCGTCATAGTATGTGGAATCTGCGCCCGCGCCATTTCAATGGCTTTTGTTATAGAGCCCGCCAAAGCGATATGATTATCTTTGATGAGCACAGCGTCGTACAAGCCGAAGCGATGATTGTATCCGCCGCCGACCCGCACAGCGTATTTCTCCAGGATGCGCCAACCAGGGGTTGTCTTGCGCGTGTCGATAATTTTGACCGGATAACCTGCGACAGCTTGAACATATTTCGATGTCAGAGTAGCGATGCCGGATAACCGCCGTAGAAAATTCAAAGCGGTGCGTTCTATCTCCAACATCGCCCTTGCAGGACCTTGAATTTTGCCAATTTCAACGCCAGGTTCAACTTTATCGCCATCCGATAAAATTGACGTCAGCGTAAGTTGGGAATTCACCATGCACAATAGTAATTCTATGACCTCTAATCCCGCGACCAAGCCGGTATCCTTTGATAAGATTATTCCAGTAGCTAGCCGGTCCTTAGGAATGATAACATTTGAGGTGACATCACCGATGCCGATATCTTCAGCAAGAGCGAGTTCAAATAATTGTTTGACGTAGTGATTGTTTATTTCCATTTTCTATCATAGAAACCGAGTTTTGCCAAGACTTGTTTCTGAATATTTATACCATAATTTAGGAGGAATCAATTCTGGACCTTTGATTTTCAACTATCCTCACTCCTCATCGATAATTTCGCGGGTTATTTTTATCCATCCGCGATTAAAGAAAAATAGGTATCCAATCCCTTATTGTTAAACTTTCCCGCGTGACAGCACTCAAATTCCAGCATCTATTCATTATATTTTAGCATGTTCGCATGAATTGCGCAATATAATTTTCTTGAAAACCCCCTTGACAAAAAAAAGAAATTGTTGTATTTTAATAAGCACAGTAATTGGGTTAGAAATATAGTCTTTGATTAAATTGTAGGTGCAAAAAGATGAATCATCGAGTCTTCATTATTATATATGTAGTAATTTTTATCTGTCTTCATTCGACAAGCGTTGCTGAGTTGCCTTTCAGGATTTGGCGCGGACATCCAGATAGAGTGCTTGCGGTTACTTTTAGTCCCAATGGAAAAATTCTGGCTTCGGCTGGCATTGGCGAAAATGCAATTGGATTATGGAATGTTCAAAGCGGCGCACAGATATCTGTACTTGAAGGGCATGATAATATTGTCACTTCAGTAGCTTTCAATAAAAATGGTCTTTTGGCGTCGGCCTCAGAAGATGAAACAATTAAATTATGGAATGTGAATAGTGGTAAGGAACTGCGTAGATTTCTCGGCCATAGTGGGCAGATTGCCGCTATCGATTTTAGCCCTGATGGAAAATTCCTTGCTTCCGGAGCAAATGACCAGTTGGTTAAAATCTGGGATGTCGAAACCGGAAAAGAGATTGCTACTTTTGAGGGACATAATGATGCTGTTTTGTCGGTTGATTTTAGCCCTGATGGAAAATTTCTTGCTTCTGGCTCTGCCGATGGCACAATTAGATTATGGGACGTAGCAACTCAAAAAGAACTAGGTGTGTACATGGGGCATAATCATTACGTCTGGTCGATTGCCTTCAGCCCTGATGGCTCAAAATTGGTCTCAGGCTCATGGGATAAAACCGTTAGAGTGTGGGATATTCACGATGAAAATACAACAGGGAATATCCTGGCAACTTTTGATGCTTCCGTTCTT
>DTYX01000725.1 GCA_012961655.1 Candidatus Poribacteria bacterium | reverse complement strand
CTGTATAGCGCGTGGAATCATATCAAAAACGAGGCGCATCCGAAAGAATCTGAGAACTGGAAGTTGGTGTGGGTCAGTCCGAAAGCAGGAAAACGTGAAAGCCGTCGTTTTATCGGCGATTACATATTGACGCAAACTGATGTCGAAAACGCCCGACAATTTCCCGACGCCGTCGCCTACGGCGGCTATGCGGTCGATGTCCATGACCCGGTTGGCAAACAGGTGAAGATTATCTTTCATTCCGTCCCGCTGTCTGTATTCAAGGATGGCCAGCGCGAGTGTATGAAATTCGAGTTTATGATGTGTAGATACCCAAAAAGTGAAACGTGAGAATATTTCACTTTAATCACGTTTCACTTTTTAAGTTATAACTAATCTTCAAGCGGCTATTTTACTGCTACTCTTCCGATTGATACTTCGACGCATCTTCCAAGGTAACTTTCGTCATTCTATCGCCCTGCCGTAGTTTGAACACATTGTCCATACCTTGAATAACCTGTCCAAAAACGGTGTAGCTACCATTGAGATGGGGCGCCGGAGCTAGGCAGATATAAAATTGGCTGCCAGCGGAGTTCGGCGCATTAGTTTTGGCCATTGCGACCGTGCCCGTCAAGTGTTTGCGCTCATTGAATTCATCTTTGATGGTATAGCCAGGCCCACCTGTGCCATCTCCCTTAGGGTCACCGCCTTGAATTACAAAATCTTCGATATACCGATGGAAGGCTAAGCCGTCATAGAATCTTCTTTTGATTAACTTCCTAAAATTTGCCACCGTTACCGGGGCGGAATCGGGGTAGAGTTCGATTACGATTTTACCTTTAGCGGTTTCAAGTACAGCCACCTCATCGGCTTCTTTGGCCTCCGCAATCTCCGCTTCATTCGGCGGGCCGGTGTCTTCCGCCTTGGGCGCTTCAGTTGTTTCTTGCGCGGGCGCTTCTTCTTGTACCTCTGATGGAGGCGCGCCGGTTAATTTAGATGGTTGAGCGCTTTGGGGCGCACTCTCTTTCTTACAACTCACTAACAAGATACAACCAACAAGCAGCAATGCTAATGCGAGCAATGCTTTGAATTTCATTTTAATGCCCTCCTGCTTTTTATTTGAAAGGCATAACATAAATTATATGCAATCTATGTTATGCCCGTAAATACGTCCGACCATTATTTATCGTTTTTATTATACAGCAAATAGTTCGTATAGTCAACCTCAGAATAGAAAAAAAATTTGTTGAATCATTATGTTTGAATATGTTATCATTCATTTATATTGAAAGGAGGAAACTGGTGTCTTTCATAGAAACGCATAGGAAAAAAGAACCAGGTCTAAAATGTGTAGGTCTAATCATCAACATTTATACTTTTGTTTGTGCTTGCCGATGTGGGCAAACCCATCTACTCCCCAACACTGTGGGGGAAAGCGCGCTGTTTTGAGTTTGATTGTTATTTTAATTGTTTTAGGAGTTTCCATGTTTTCTGCAGAAGCTTCACCCCGTGAGATGTCGCAGGCTATCCCACGGGACGAACCCCACGAAAGTTCCAGCGTGAAAACTATCGAAGCATATCAAACGAATGTGCCGCCAAAGATTGATGGCATCTTAGACGATGAATGCTGGAAACACGCCAAACCTGCCACAGGTTTTATTCAAAGAGAACCGAATGAATTTGAGCCAGCGGAAGAACAAACCATTGTTTATGTCGCTTACGACAAAGATTATCTCTATATCGCTTTCAACTGTCTTTCTTCTCAGCCGGACAAAATTGTCGCCAATCTCACCGTCCGAGATTCTTTGGCTCCACGAGAACCCTTTTCCCCGATGCTGAGCCTCGATGACGCTGTACAGGTTTTGTTTGATACTTATCATGATAAGAGAAATTACTATAGCTTCATGGTAAATCCGAGAGGCACACTGACCGATGGCAAATCTGGCGGCGGACGGTTTGGCGGAGGCACAGTGTGGGATGGACTTTGGGAGGCGAAAGCCAAAATCCATGAAAATGGCTGGTCGGCGGAGATGGCGATTCCTTTTTCCACGCTACGCTTCAAAGAAGAGGAAGTT
>DTYX01000724.1 GCA_012961655.1 Candidatus Poribacteria bacterium | reverse complement strand
CATGAGGGGGGAAAAACGAATGAAAAATCGCAGAAATTTGTGCCCCCTTGTACCACCCTAGAAACTCTCATACTTTCTGGGAATACCCTCAATCTAACATGTGCAGACAAAAATGCTTCCACCACATGATATTATAAATGCTCTTTCAATGTTATGTCAAGAAGATTTTTCTCTTGAACTACCATATCGGCGGTGCTATAATTCAAGTTGTTATTTATAATTATTGGGTGCAAGGTAATCTGTTAGCAAGTGAAAAATGATACGTGAAGAGTAATGAGTAAGCGGATGGTATATCACTCATTACTACCAGGAATTTCCAAAGGAGTATCTTTATGCTTGACAAAACCGTTGAAGAAAGAATTTTAAAATCACTAAACCACGAAGAAGGCGACCGCGTGCCGATTTGGGATTACATCGACAATCGGGGAATCTACGAATATTTTGCTAAAGATGAGCCGGATTACGGCAAGGGCATGGTTAAAGTGTATCATGAGCTTGGGATTGACCTGTGCCGAGGCTATGGCGCTTCGTTTGCCAAAACGCAGAATGGCACGACAGCGGAGCATGGTGAATGGCTTATATCCGGGCAGACCCAGTGGCGGGTTAAATACCCTATTCAATCATTGGATGACCTGAAAAATTATCCGTTGCCAGAGCCACATAGCGATGAAGCTATCGAAAACTGGCTAGAGAACATTCGTGTTCAACAGGAGCGCTTTGCTCCTTACACTATGTATGTTCCTGGAGCGGGATGTGGTTTTCACGGAACTTACGGAATGATGGGTCTGAGACTATTTAGTTTGGCGATTTATGATGCCCGCGATGCAATGGAAAGATTACTTTGGGCGAACAACGAAAACAGCGTTGGATTGGCAAAAGCGGCGGCGGAGGCAAATCTCTGTCCCATCTATTTTATCGGCGACGATATCGCGTACAAAGGCACAACGATGTTTTCACCCCAGTTCCTCAGAGAAACTTTTATCAAATGCCTGAGAAAGGTCTGCGAACCACTCAAAAATGCCGGGATAAAAGTCATCTTTCACAGCGATGGTAATGTAATGAGCGTTTTGGATGACATGATTGACGCAGGAATTGATGGATTGAATCCGATTGAACCGATTGCAGGAATGAATATCGGCTATCTCAAAAAGCGATATGGCAAAAATCTCGTGTTAGTGGGAAACGTCGATTGCTCACAGGTATTGCCGCTCGGTACAGTGGAAGAGGTAATCGAAGCTACAAAGGAATGTATCCGTCAAGCGTCACAAGGCGGCGGACATTTCATCGGCTCATCTAGCGAAATTGTCCCAGCAACGCCGGTTGAAAATATTCTCGCACTTTATCGAACAGTTCATGAATATGGGAGATACCCCATTAAAATTTGAGTTATTTTGGCTTCATGTTTGATATGAATATGATACAACCCAACCCAAGAGATAAAATCGCAATCCCTAGGCGAATCTTGTTGGAGGCAATCTGGTCTGGAATAGTGTCAAACCTGACAACGCAGTATCAGCAGCTTTCTGCAAAATTAGGAACTATTAGAAATGAGGGTATTGTCAAATAAATGTGAACTCCAGATGGTGTTGCACACGTAGAAACCGAGGAGCAAACCCACAGCAACACACTTCTTGCCGTTGCGATTCCTCTGCGTTTTTGATGCTTTCTTTACAAATTCCCCATACCCCTTCCATTATTTTGTTCCTCCGGCGGACGGCGAGTCTCCCAACCTTCCTCAAAAAGGCGCAGGAAATGCTTATCGCTATACGGATGTTTGAGGGCTTCCTCTTCATTTAGCTCCACACCAAAGCCGGGTGTGTCCGGCACGGTAAGGTAGCCATTTTTGACGCGCGGAACTCCGGACAACACATCCCATGTCCACGGCTCAAGCGAGTCATCAAAATTCTCTTGGATTAAAAAGTTTGGGATAGAAGCATGCAAGTGTGCATTCATAGCGGTGCAGAATGGGCTCTGCGCTTGATGACAAGCTATTAGTGCTTCGTAGGTCTGGGCGATAGCAAATACTTTTCTTGCCATTGACGGGCCAAGACTCATCGGTTCGGGTTGAACAATATCAATTACACGCGCAGATAGCAGGTCTGCGAACTGTCGTAGGTTCCTGAATCCTTCGCCGAGTACCACCGGAATCTTGATTGCTCTGGCGACTTCAAGATGGGCGGCGAGGTCATAAGTTCTGACGGGCGTCTCCATCCACATCGGCTCGAATTCTTCCAGCTTTCTGCCAAGGCGGATGGCGTTTGTAACGGTGAAGCGGTCGTGTGCCTCGATGAGGATGTCCACATTTGCTCCGACTGCTCCGCGGACGGTGCGAACAATATCGATTGCGAGTCGTTCACTCTCCCGTTCAATTTGCTGATATGCTCCACCGAAGGGGTCAAACTTGAGAGCAGTATAACCCTTCTCGACCATCTCGGCAGCCTTTTCGGCAAAGAACACCGGGTCTCGTGGGCCCTGATACCAACCGTTTGCATAGACGCGCAACTTATCCCGGTGCTTGCCTCCGAACAATTTCCAGACGGGCACATCCAGACTTTTGCCCAGGATATCCCAGCATGCCTGTTCGATGGCGCTCATCCCCACTGACTGTCCCAGAAAACGGGCTTTGTGCATCTTGTACCAAAGTCTCTCAGGTTGGCAAGCATCCTCGCCGATTACATGGCGTTTTAATTCTTCGACGTCAGCTTGCTGTGGTTTGGTTGATAGCCCCCCGGTCGCCTCACCCAAACCTGTAATGCCCTCATCGGTGTAAAGTTTGACGAAAACCCAGTTTTTCCAAGGGTTGCCGATGACAAAAGTCTTTAAATCAACAATTTTCATTTTTTGTCCTCCGCGCAAAAAGCAAGGATTATGCTTAACTTTATGTGTATGGTATGTAAGAATGTGTGAAGAGTGAAACGTAAAAAAAGCACACGGGCGCCCAAATCACGTTTCGCGTTTCACGCATCACGACTTATTTCCCCCAGGTCATCAGAGGCTCAAGCGCTCTCAGGATTTCATCTAAATATTTGGAAGAGATTTCGTCCAGTTGCATCGGACCGTTGCGTTTCAGTGGGCAATTGATAACACCTCGACGATACAACACCTCCTTGTAGCATCCGGACAATTGACGCTCAAAGAAGAAAAGAGGCGACATCTCTTTGTAGATGTACATCGCGCCTTCTTCGTCACCCGCCTCCAACGCGTTCCAGAAAGCGACCACTACGTCCGTGACATGACATCCGGGCATGTTGCCGCTTGAGCCTCGTCTATATTCTTCAATTAGCTTTTCGATTAGTGTTGCGATCTTTTCCTCACTAAGATGATAACTTCCATCCGTTTCCAATGTAAAATCTTCACCAAAAGCTTCGCTCGTAATAGATACCATAGAAACATGTTCT
>DTYX01000723.1 GCA_012961655.1 Candidatus Poribacteria bacterium | reverse complement strand
GTACGCGCCTTATATAGACCATCCCGTGCCATTGGAGAGCGTTTACGAACAGTTTGTGGAACAGAGCGGAATTCCCCAGAATCAGATCTGGTTTTACTACTGCTGTGGTCCCACCGGGGCGTGGCCCAATCGGTTTATCGATTATCCACTCATCCGAGTGCGTATCTTCACTTGGTTAGCATTCCGGTATGGCATCCCAGGATTTCTGCATTGGGGCTTGAACCATTGGGGTTGGCACCGACCTCACTACCGCGCTGAAGAATACAATCCCTACGACAATACTACTGGCGGTTCGCTCCAAGCTGGGGACAGCTATCTGCTCTATCCGCCTCGTATGCCACAGGAATCGCATGAGCCGGTAGATTCAATTCGTTGGGAGATTATCCGCAAGGCGATGGAGGATTACGAATACCTGTATCTGCTAAGGGAGATATCTGAAGAGAACCACAAAGAGGCTCAACAAGCGCGCCTTTTGCTGGAAGAGTTGAAGGGAAAAATCGTTCCCAATTTTGTAGAACACACTCGAGACGCGAATTATTTGGAGAATTTCCGCAGGGATGTGGGACAGTTGATTGCAACGGCGCAGTAATAATTTTTGCCGTAGGTTAAAGGAAAATTGGCCACAGAATTACACAGAAAAAGACCGACTTCTGTGTGTTTCTGTGGCTTAGAATTAGAGGTAAATAATTGGGAGAAAGAGCGCAACATGTTTCTGACCATTACATCTCTATTTAAATCCCCCTTTTTCCATCATCTTTTTCATCATCCCATCCAGGTCTAATTCTTTTACCTCCACCTTATCCGGCTTAAAGAGGTCATCGGAGAGACCTTTATTTATCTCAAGGGATTTGATACGAGATGTGGCCATAAGTTTGCCATTGGTATAAATCTCAGTTTTGTAAGGCCATTCCCAATCGCCCTTTATCTTCCTGAAATCAGAACTTACGACCAGCATTGTTTCTGCCTCTGATTCTTTAGTCTCGGCTTGAACCAAAACCAAATTTTTCTTGTCCAACCATATTCTGTTAAAAGGAGACTTGTTTTGCTCTTTAATCAAGACGACATAACATTCTCGATTACCAATTTTGTCAGTTCCCACAATCTTAGCTTTGTCCGAGATTATTCTCCACCAATTCCTCTCTTTTTGATAGATGTCCCTTTGTTCATTTGAAAGCTTCATCTTTCCCATCAAAGAGGAAATCATCCACGTATCTTTACCATCATCAATGATAATAATCTCCATGCTTCCCATCTCTTTAGGTATTTGGGGTAGCTGCATTCCGATTTGAGTATCCATCCTGAACTTTTGGCCTTTTCTTAGCATCTTCGTCTCTGATGTCATCGGTCCTTCAGATGTAATTAGCTTAATCTCCTGTACGATATCCATATCTTTGACCTCTTTTTCGAACTTTGCGTACTTTGCTTTTGCTTCCTTAAGGACTGTCGCCCAATCCGCAGTGATGCCCTGGCTCACTCCAAAAATCGAAGCTAACAACGTTACCACCAGTACTCTAACTACTTTGCCGCTAATCTTTGCTACCATTTTTGCATCCTTTCTTTATCACGATTTGTATACTCATTATAGCACTAAATCGATGGGAAAGTCAACGAAAAATTCGCAACGGCAGAGATTCTCCCGTGAAAAAATTCCCGTAGCCGAAGTCGCAAGACTTCGGGAATTCAGCGGCTTTGAAATGCCTGAATATAGCTGAACCATCAGTAGAAGATGCAAAGGACCTCACCCAAGAGGCGTTCGTCAAGGCATTTACATCGTTAAATAGTTTCGATCTGAATCAACGTTTTCTACCGTGGTTGCGCAAGATTACAACGAATCTCTGCATAAGTTGGCTGCGTAAACAGAAAAGATATTGTCAGACGGCAGAATCCAATGACAATGCAACGCTGAAAATTGTTGACCCCTCGCCCACACCCGATGTGATGGTCGAACGCAAAGATTTACACGACGCGCTCAACGACGCAGTACGTCAGTTGCCAGCCAAGTATCGCGCGGTCGTTGTGCTATGCTATTTTGAGGGACTTACCTACAAAGAGATAGCCGCGACGCTGGATATATCGGTAGCGGCGGTGGAAATGCGTTTCCAAGCTTTTATCGCGCCTAAAAATCATCCCGATGAAAAGTTGCCAGCCCAACTGCCCAAGACGCCGCCGAGCCTCGCGAATAGCCATATCATTTCCAGAACCCGTGTACAAGAGTTCGTCAATTTCCCTGCGACAATCCCTTTATGGCTCAATCCAGGATACTTATTGCAAGAGATACGATATATCAAAAATCATTCGGCGCTGCACTTAATCTACACCAATGGCATCGATTCGATATCGCTTTTCGAAGGTCCAATGGGCGGAGAGACACAGGGTGGGGATACAAATATTATGTCGATTCGTGATTTCCGAGAGTATTTGGCGTATAATACACAGAGGTCTAACTCACTTTTGGCTTGGCAGTACGACGGCGTAGGCTTTGCGTTGGTGAGCAGTGAACGATTGCCAAGGTTAATGCGGCTCGTCGAGGAGATACAAAAACAGATGCCAGAAGTAATCTCTGGTGAAAATAGGAGGTTATCATCATGAGATGGAAATTCATCATTACGATAACATTTATCGTTATAATAGCAATAAACTCTGTGAATAGTTTTGCAGATGAGTTTTTGCAGTATTTTGAAATGGCTCAAGAACAGATATCGCAAAAACGCTATGAACAAGCTGCGGAGTTGTTTGAGGCGGCTGCCGCCTTCGCCGAAAATCCTGACGATGAACAGACGGCGTTATATTGGGTGGGCGTCTCGTATTTCAAGGAAGGACGCTCTGAACCTGAAAACGCTATCCGAGCTTTTGAACAGTTTCTCGTAAAATTTAAGGACAGCGAGTTAAAAGGAGAGGTAAACTATTATCTCGGCCGGTGTCATGTTCGTCGAGCAGCGCGTCGAGATGGAGAAGAGAAAGCATTGGAGGTCACGGCTGCTCGACAAGCGTTTGAAGAAGCGCTCAACGCGCGTCCAAGTGAAACTCTCAAAAAGAGGGTTAGGATGATGCAGGCGGTGCTTAATGGAGAAAGCGCGCCTGAAGAACTGCTAAGAGAAGCGTTGGAGGATGAATTCCGCACGCCCAGAATTATCGCCGCGCAAGCGCTTGGAGTACAACTACCGGATACCTATCAAATCTCCGGCCGAATTATCGATTCTCAAGGACAACCCATCCCAAACACAAAGATAAGGGGCTGGGGGGGCATACCTTATGCCCACACAGATGCGAATGGACAATTCAAACTTTCCAACCTAGCGCTCCGGCAAACCTGGCTAATTGTCTCGGCGAAGGGATTTGTGACGACCAAGGTGGTAGCTGAACCGCCTGAGAGCGGAGAATTATCCGACATGGAGATTCAACTGCGCAGTGAAGCAGCTGTCGTCGGTCGAGTAATTGACGAACAAGGCAATCCCATCAAGGGAGCCAATATGTTTTACTTTGCTGATGGTGAAAGCCTCGGAGTAAATGACATCACCGATATTGATGGCCGCTATCGGCTAACTGGGCTCGACCCTCAACGCTTAAATTATGAAATAATGGCAGACCATCCCGACTACGCACATGAATATCAGCCCCCGTCGAAGTGAAAGCGCCCGATATAGTTCTCAAAAAAGGATATAGCGTCTCTGGGACTGTGACTG
>DTYX01000722.1 GCA_012961655.1 Candidatus Poribacteria bacterium | reverse complement strand
ACCTCTGTGTTCTCTGTGGTTAAATCTTTTCCGAAATCTCTCTGCTGAAGCAAAAAGGCTAAACAGTAAAAGGATTATTTTAAATTGCCGTCTTGCCATCTATCCTTTCATAGAATTTAGGAACTCCTTGTTGCTCCTCGTCTTAGCCATTCTCGCCAGAAAAATCTCTTCCATCGCTTCAGCAACGCTAAGTTGCGATAATGCTTTGCGTAATATCCAGACTCTATTCAAGGTGTCCTCATCGAGCAGAAGTTCCTCTCTGCGGGTTTTGGATGTATTGACATCAATTGCAGGAAAGATTCTTCGATTAAAAAGTCCTCGATCGAGGTGAATTTCCATGTTAGCGGTTCCTTTGAATTCCTCGAATATATATTCATCTGCTCTGCTTTCGGTATCAATCAAAACCGTCGCGATAATCGTCAGGCTGCCTCCCTCTTCGATTTTTCTAGCAGCCCCCAAAAAGCTTCTGGGACGATACAAGGCTGCGGGGTCGATGCCGCCACTCATCGTTCTACCGCTATGAGGCATTGTGAGATTGCAGGCTCTTGCGTATCGAGTCAAACTATCCAGCAGAATGACAACATCTCTTTTATATTCTACCAGGCGTTTGGCTTTTTCTATCACCATTTCGGCGACTTGGAGATGTCGTTCGGGAAGTTCATCGAAGGTCGAACTGATGACTTCAGCTTTCACAGACCGCTTCATATCTGTCACTTCTTCGGGTCTCTCATCTATCAGCAGAACAATCAATATAGCTTCAGGATGATTGGCTGTTATACCATGGGCGATATTCTTTAAAAGTTCAGTTTTACCGCTGAACGGCGGAGCAACTATTAGGCCACGTTGGCCTTTGCCGATAGGCGCCATCAAATCCATAATGCGAGTAGAAAGCTCCTTGGGGCCATGTTCTAACTTGAATTGCTCATATGGATGGACCGGTGTAAGATTATCAAATAAAATTTTATCCTTGGCTCGTTCGGGGGCTTCATAATTTACCGCTTCGATTTTCAATAGAGCGAAGTAATGTTCATCTTTTTCTCCGCTGGGTGGACGAATTTGCCCCTGTACTATATCTCCGGTTCGCAAATCAAAGCGGCGGATCTGTGAGGGAGAGACGTAAATATCATCAGGGCTTTGCAAATAATTATATCTGGATGACCGCAAGAAGCCAAAACCCTCCGGTAAAATCTCTAAAACGCCCTCCCCAAAAAACAAGCCATTTTCCTCTGTCCTGGCTTTCAAAATTTGGAAGATTAGGTCCTGTTTTCTAAGACTGCTATAACCTACCAATCCGAGACTACGGGCAATGGCATTCAACTCAGATATAGTCATCTCCTGAAGTTTGACTATATCTACATCTTCCTCTTTCATTGTTCATCGCTCCTCAAATTATAAAACAGTGTATTTTGGAAGTAATAGTATGGTGAAAATTTGGGCATGGTTCAAAAATCATACGTGGTAATATCAGTAAGAAACTTTCTAAGGGATAAGACTGGGCATTTTAGATTGGCGCCAATACAGTCCCTAAAACAGATAGGGGTTTGAATCATGCCAAAGAACTGGTGTGAAATTTCCCGCGTTTGGAATGTAATAAAGCGCAAGACAACGATAAGCTGGAAGCAATAGTGAATTCACAAGTTACCTACAATGAAAAATCATAACTGGATACTATCGATTGGATTCTATTTACAATACCAAAATGGAAGAAGTACCAAGATGGGTCAACAACTTTAATCAGTGTTGAACTGTTCTTTGTAGGTACTGGTTTGTAGGTACTGGTGGGAAATTTAACTTCATTGAAATATTATACATTATATTGTGAACAAAGTCAAGTCTTTTTTTCTGTCATTTTGGGATTTCGATCGATTTTTTTTTCCCAAGTTTTTAAATCGTCCCACAGTTCCACGATTTTCGTTTTTAATTCATCCATTCCAGCGCTGTTTTCGACAACGAAATCCGCATATTTGACTTTTTCGGACAGTGGCATCTGCGAATGGATGCGAGCTTGTGCTTCTCTTACACTCAATCCCCCCTTTTCCAAAGGGAGATAGGGGGATTTCTGCTTTACGCTTCTTTGGATTAACCTATCCAATTGTGTCTTTTCATCTGCAATAACAACGACAACGATGTCCACAACATCTTGCATGCCAGCCTCAATTAACAGTGGAGCATCTATAATGATAATTTTCTTCGTCCCTGATGTCGCTAATCGTTCCGCTTCTGCCAGAGATTGTTCAATAATCGCCGGATGAGTGATTTGATTCAAACGCGAGCGGAGTTCCGAATCATGGAAAACGATTCTGCCCAACTTAGCGCGACTAATATTGCCAGAATCGTCAAGAATTCCCGTGCCGAAAGTTTTCACAATCAGCTCAAAAACGGGATTGCCTTTTTTTAGCAATCGATGTCCGATTTCATCGAGGTCAATTACATCAGCGCCGCGCTGGGCAAGTAGCCTGGCAACTGTCGTTTTGCCACAGGCAATCCCACCCGTTAAGCCGACAATTAATCCTCTCTCCTTTTTGAGGCAAAGCGAACTATCCTTCCATCCCTTCACTTCGTTCGAGGTCAGACCTTCCATCCTTCCATCCTTCTCCGCGTCAAACATCAATCACTAATTATTTGAGACTGTTGCCTAATTTATTTTGAGCTCTTCAGCCAATCAGTATCTGCGTCAATAACCACGTGATACCTGATGCGTAATGCGTAAACTCCTATTTATCACGTATCACGCATCACGTTTTACGCTGTGTTTTCAACGTTTCTCAGCGGTAATCTT
>DTYX01000721.1 GCA_012961655.1 Candidatus Poribacteria bacterium | reverse complement strand
TATAGACGCAATACGTAATGCGTGAAATAATTACGTTTTACGCTTTACGTTTGATGGAATAATACCATAGCGCCATAATTCCAACATACACCAATCCCGCTATGGGAATCAAAAAGAATATAGAAAATTTATCGCGCAAAAGCCACAATAAAACGCCCATGCACAAGGCGGCTATCGCGGATTTGAACACAAAGCTGAATTGATTGAGTTTGGTTAGTTTTGTTGAGATGTATGTAAATCCAAAAATAAACAGATAAACTTCTGTCAAGACCATAGCGATAGCCGCGCCGCGGTGACTATAGCGCGGGATGAGATATAAATTGAGCAAAATGTTGAACGCTAATCCCGTCCCCATTAGCGTTGTGAAAGTGGCGCGTTTGTCTGCGGCGCGCAATACCGTCGTCAGAACAGTGTTGAGAAAGATGAGTCCACCCGCCCAACTGAGGAGATTCAACGCGGGGTCAATAGTAGAAGTGGAATATATCGCCCTGGGCCAGAAAAGTGAAACGACATTCTCCGTCAACAACGCCAAACCCAACGATATAGGCAAAGCGAGGATAAACATCAGCTTAAAGGCGCGAGTGTAGAGAACTTGGAAATCCGATTGTCCCAAATCCCGCTTTTTAAGCGCCTTTGACATGACGGGAAACACAGCGCCCATATACGCGCCGGGGATGATGGTCAACGCAATCACCAAGCCGTAAGCCAAACCGTACCACGCTACGGCGGACTGTCCATAAGGACTCAATCTGGCGAGCATTACTGTGTCGATGCGAAAGTAAATCAAATTAAAGATATTTCCCATAGCGAAGGGCAGCGATTGTAATAGCAGGATTTTGAAGAATCCCAAACTGAGTTTGAACGACAACTGTGCAAATTTTCCCTCCATGATGCCGAAGCTGAGAAATAGATGCACGACGCGCGCCGTTAGGATAGTGATGCAAAAAGTTTTGAGGTTGAATTCCAAAAGAGGGGTTCCACCGCCGACATAGAAGAAGTTCCCGCCAATTTTCTTGATTATGATGAACGGCAGGATGACTAAAACTCGCTCCGTCAATACCACAAGCGCTTCAAACTTCATCTCCTCAAAAGCTCGAAACGTACTGCGAAAAATCTGCGCTATCGAATATACAATCTCGGACAAACCGAGGATGTAGACTATCTGAACGGTTTCCTGCGGCGAGCCAAATAGATTGGCGATGCTGACCATCATCGCCAACGTAATCACCGACAAAATCAGCCGCATCGCTAACGCGTTGCTGATGTAGATTTGAGCTTTCGCAGGGGCGATGGTAATTTCTCGAATCAAAGGCGTTTGCATCCCCAACTCAGCGAAAATCACCATCATATTCGTAAACGCCGCCGCCCAAAAATAAGCCCCAAGCTCAATTTCGTTGAGATATCGGGGCAGGAGGATGAGCAACCCGAAGGAAATCACTCTGACGATGAAATGGGCGATGAATAATGCTGAGGTGTTTTTGATGATGCTTGCCATACTTTACCTATATCAATCCATTTTTTGAAAGTTTATTCTTCAATTCAGCAAAAGCGTTTTTCATCTCAGTCAATTCAGTGGCAACAACATCATATTTTCGTTGAAGCTCTTTTAGTTCAGCTTGTATGGACCGTTTTCCATTGATATCAGTTCTCCGGTTTATCCGCTGTTCCGGCGGGTGCCGCCAAGCATAGATAAGAAGATAAATAGCAGACGCAAAACCGATAGCAGCAATAATATAGATGATATAGACGTCCATCTTTATCCCTCCTCAATAGGTAAATGATTTTGACGTTGTGGAATCATTACAAGTTTTACAATAAACGAATATAGAATTGCAAGAACAGTAACAGTTATTTCTGCAACTCGAAGTTTATGGATATTTATTGGGTGTTTTGGCAAATCTTGCAAAAGTAAGTCTGCAAGCATACCAGGATAAGTCATTAGCGTTAAAAGAACGACTGCAACTGGAACAATAACGCAGAAAACAGCGGCGAACCGTTCAGTTGGAAACCGTTTTGCATCCCATAAATCGAAGAAAGCGCCTCCGACCAATGCAGTAGCAAAAAAGAATAACACACCATCTTTGATTATAGGGTCTATCTGAATGGGTATACTTCGCATGAATAAGGTGAAAATGAGAATAATAAGTTGAACAATTGACAAAAAGATGTTAAATAAAAGCCAATAAAAGAACCGAATAAGTGAAAGCCTTTTCATATAGTAACCCTTTCAAAATAAGCAAAAGACATGCGAAAATTTTATTTCCCCGAATATGAAATTGTGGTATCATTCATCCATATTGTGATGACACAAGAAAGGATAACATATCATGGCCAAAAAATCAATAGATCTAATATCCGCATCTTTTAAAGGCCCAATTCCAGGCGGCATGGTATCTGCTCCGCAGTCAATCGCCGTTGAGGAAGGCGCCAAAGTGTTACAAAACAGAGGCAATGCCATGGATGCCGCTGTCACAACGGCTTTTGTGCAAGGCGTTGTCGATAGAACGAATTGCGGCGTCGGCGGCTTCGGCATGATGAACGTATACATCGCCGAAACAGGTGAGGAAACGATGCTTGACTTTCATGGCAAAGCGGGTTCAAAGGTTGTGCCCGATATGTGGGAGGATATAATCATCCAGGAGAATCCGAGCGGCTACGGTTATACGGTCAAAGGCAGCGTCAATGAAAAGGGATATACCTCAATTACTACGCCCGGCGCTGTCTCCGGCTTGCATGAGGGCTTGACCAGATATGGCACAATTAGTTGGGCAGAAGCCATCCAACCCGCTCTTGAACTTGCGCGTGATGGTTTTGAAGTCAGTCAGGCGACAGCCAATACATGGACAAGCGCGCCGGAAGGTCAAACTTCACCGTGGGCAAAAGTAAAAGATGTACCAGAAATCGGCGGCGCAGTTATCGCCAACAAAGACTTAGCGGAGACTTTGCGAAAACTATCGGAAGGCGGGCCGGATGTTTTCTATCGAGGCGAAATCGCAGAACGCACCGCCGCTGATATAGAAGCCAATGGAGGGTTTGTAACTCTGAAAGACCTGAACGATTACAGAACGACTATCAGCAAACCGCTCGAAATCGACTACCGCGGATATACCATTGCGACGAATGCCCCGCCGGGCGGTGGTTTGACTATCATTCAAGCGCTCAATATCCTTGAAGAGTACGATTTGGCAGGGATAGGACATAACAGCGCTGAATACATCTACATCGTCTCGATGGCGATGAAGGCGGCTTTCGCAGATTGGGCGACTTATCTCGGCGATAGAGCGTTCGTGGATATTCCGATGGAATGGCTGATGTCCAAAGAGCGGGCGTATGAATGGAAGAAGAAAATTGACCGCGGCGAACCCATCACCATCCCGCGTTGGAGGCCTAAAGAAAGTCCCGATACCACGCATGTTTCCGTGATGGACAGCGCGGGGAACGCAGTCTCGCTGACGCATTCGCTTGGAGCAAGTTCTGGCATGGTGACGCCGGGATTGGGATTCTACTACAATAACTGCATGAACTGTTTCAATCCAATTCCAGGAAAGCCGAATTCCATCCTCCCCGGCAAAAGTCGGTTGACGGGCATGTCGCCGACTATCGTGAAAAAAGACGACAAACCGTTCTTCGTCGTCGGGTCGCCCGGCGGCACGCGCATCATCACAGGAAATCTGCAAAGCATCCTGAACGTTATCGACCATAAGATGAGCGCTACGGAAGCTGTCTCCGCCACACGGTTTGATAGTCAAACTGACGCGATAGAAGCGCAGGCGAGAATCCCCTTGAGTGTATTAGAACAGGTCAAGGCAAAGGGACACAAAATTCGCAGGACTTTTTCCAGTTTTGGCGGCGTCGCGCTGGTACATGGAATTTTAGTAAATAGGGAGAAGGGCATTCTGGAAGGCGGGGCAGACCCAGCCGGAGCCGGAATGGCTTTGTATGTGAAGAATGAAACGTGATGCGTGATACGTGACTAAATTATTCATACTATCATTCATCACGTTTGACGTCTCCCGAACCGTATGGCATACCAAACGTTCCGGAGGCCCCGCGTTGGTGGTATCACATCAAATCAACTACTATCTTGAGAAAATTACCTGAATTTTTTCGTTGACGTGATAATGAGAAATTGGTAGAATAATAAAGAAGTATTCAGGAAACTGGCAAAATTTAGTGAGCAATGGTTGAAAATTTGTCTTTATCCAGAGTTTATATCATTGAAGGAGCTCTGTACCCTGCAAAAAGTTGAGGTTTTCTACGCTAAGCCGAAGGCGCGCGTTGCTGTTTGCATGGCTTTAAGGTTAAGCAGGTAAGTAAGCTGAACTCTTCGTT
>DTYX01000720.1 GCA_012961655.1 Candidatus Poribacteria bacterium | reverse complement strand
TGAACGGCGTTATGACGCCATGCCGCATGTCAAAAAAGCTGAACTGATCGAAGGAGTGGTATACATAGCATCACCGGTACGGCACAAAAGTCATAGTCGTCCGCATGCGCATATTATTGGTTGGCTAGTGGCATATTGCGCTGCAACGTCCGGTGTTGACCTTGGCGACAACGCTACTGTCCGTTTGGACGATGACAATGAAGTACAACCGGATGCCTTGCTGCGGATAGAACCGGAGCAAGGAGGGAATTCACGTATCAGCGACGATGATTACATCGAAGGCGCGCCTGAATTAATCGTGGAAATCGCAGCCACCAGCGCGGCTTATGACCTGCACGACAAATTAAAAGTCTATCGCCGCAATGGTGTGAAAGAGTATATAGTATGGCAAACTTACGACAACAGACTGGATTGGTTTAAGCTACACGGAGGTGAATATTTGACATTAAAACCTGACGCATCTGACGTAGTGCATAGTGAAGTTTTTCCTGGCTTGGACTTGGCGTTGGAGGCGCTGCTTGAAGGTGATTTGGCAAAGATTCTGTCGGTATTGCAGAAGGGATTAGAGACAGCTGAACACGCGGTGTTTGCCGAACGTTTGGTGAGACAAGGATGAAAACAGCTATGGGAAACTCGATACCGCTCGGCCGACCATTTAGCTCGAATAAACTTTTTTGGCTCGCTTTATGCGTGATGTTCTTCCTTGGCGCAATTTTGAGAATATACGGCTTGACTCGACAATCTTTGTGGTTGGATGAAGCAAACGGGATAAGGATAGCCGAAAAGAGCTTTCCAGAAATAATATCCGAACTCAAGGACGATGTCTCCCCACCTTTGCACTACTTTATGCTTCATATATGGATGAAGATCTTTGGTTCAGGCGAGCTATCGACGCGGGCGTTCGTCGCCATCTTCGGGATTTTGCTTATACCGGTTATCTACTACGTCGGTTCATCGCTATTCAACCGTAGAGTGGGCCTAATAAGCGCATTCATCGCATCCGTCGCGCAGTTTCATCTAAGATACAGCCAAGAGGTGAGGATGTATTCGATGTTGGCTCTTTTGGGCTTGCTTTCCACATATCTCCTCTATAAAGCCCTGACCACCGATACCAGAGCATCCTGGATTGGCTATACATTATGCGCCGTCTTGACAGTATATACCCATAACTACGGCATTTTCATCGCAATCTCTGGAGTTGTGTTTTTTGTCATCTGCGCGATAACTCAAAATACGGGATGGAAAAAATTCCTCATCGCACAGGGTATCATCGCGGTCGTATACCTTCCATGGCTGCCAGTACTTATTCTGAGACATTACGGAAGTTCGGCTATCGTCGGCTGGATACCATATATGCGACCTTACCTTATGTACGAAACTTTTATAACATACAGCGGTCTCGGCTTTGAGGTTTTCAAACCCGCTATCAATAACCCGATAATGTGGGCGGGTTTTGCTGTCTTTATCTGCTGTTTCCTCGCCGGTGTATTTTCCCTGAAAAAGTATAAGCGGATTCCTGTTCCATACTTATGCAAAAACACAGAGTTAGTTCTGCTGTTGTGCTACTTTTTTGTGACTCTCGCGATACCGATGCTGGTTTCGATAAAAAAACCGATTTATCTCACCGGCCGATATTCCATCTCCGCCTGGCCCGCTTTTCCTCTGATAGTGGGACTGGGAGCGTCGAAAATTAAAAATCGATATATCTTGTCGATTGTGCTTGCTTTTATGTTGTCTGTTTCATCCATCTCTCTGTATTGGTACTATTCCGTATGGGTAAAATCCTACGACCGCTCTATCGCCAGTTTTATTGAATCGAAAGCGGATGCGGATGACCTGGCGGTATTTGTCCCTTCGTGGATAGATATACCCATCAATTACTACCTTCATATACCCA
This sequence comes from Candidatus Poribacteria bacterium, assembly GCA_012961655.1. Classification (GTDB taxonomy): domain Bacteria; phylum Poribacteria; class WGA-4E; order DTYX01; family DTYX01; genus DTYX01. The sequence continues at coordinate 4,660 of DTYX01000720.1, read as the reverse complement.
TCAAAGGATTGGGATATCCGTGGAGCAGCAAACGTGAACCGCCGCAAGATACGCAGGGAGAGGAATTTCCTCGCAAACCCGAGGCTATGGTGGATTTGGCAAAATCAAAACTTGGCAGTTCATCCGGTAAGATATTTTTCATCTATCAGGAGTCGGTGACATGGGTGGAGAGCATGCATCTCGTGAAGCGATTGTTCGATGAAAATTTCACAAAAATGGAAAGTAAAAGATATGGGGATATAGAGATAACCATATACAACTAACCTCGATGGCAAAGTAATCTTTCCTTCCTTTTAGCGGGGACAGCTTTGCAATGAAAATTCTACTTGTTTTGACTAAAAAATTTACCGCAGGCGGCGGACAATCCCATATTATCAATTTGTCAAAAGGGCTAATTGCCGAGGGACATGAAGTGATAGTCGCCGCAGGTTCAGGACCATTGATAAACGAATTGCGAACTTCTGGAGCCGAGTTTTACCGTTTACATTTTTGCACGTCAATCAATCTACTGGGTTTAATTGTACAGATTCTCATCGCGGTCATGCGGCTGAAGCCAGACATCATCCACGCGCAATCGGGCAACGCGATGACAGCATGCCTGCCGGTCGCGAAATTATTCGGCATTCCGTGCGTCGTTACGTATCACGGATTTTCGCCGCAGACATACAATGACAGAACCGTAAGCGCGCTTGTGCCGAAAATCATCACGGTATCGGAATATTATAAACATAAGCTTCTTCAGGGTGGCCATCTGAAAATTGAACAGATTGTGGTTATTCCAAACGGAATTGATTTTGAAAAATACGACTCGCCAATATCGGATAAACCAAAAGGTAATGAATCCGTTTTAGCGTTTGAACGAAATACCGATAAGATTATCTACATCTCCCGTCTTTCCAAAGAGAAAGCGGGATGTTACGATAAATCCAAACAGATTGCGCAAGTCCTAAGCGCGATGCCGTTAGTCTATAAAGAAATTCCATCGGCTCGGTTGCTTATTGTAGGCGGCGGAGATGCTTTCGATGAGACGAAGAATCAAGCGGAGGTAATCAATCGGAAATTGGGAATCGATTTAATCTCCTTAGCCGGCGTTCGCTATGATATTCCGAATATCATAAGACGGGGAGACGTTGTACTGGGTTTGGGACAGGTTGTGCTTGAAAGTTTGGCGTGTGAACAAGCGACTATTTCCCTGCAGAATGGCGTATTCGGCGGTCCGATGACCCCTGAAAAAGTGGGAACTTTGGAGAAGACGAATTTCGCCGGAATGGGCGGGAGGGAATCGCCTATCTTGGCTGAAGACATCATAACAGTTCTCAAGAATAGAGCATATTATTTGGATTTGGCAAAGAAGGCGAAAGACAGAGCAAAAGTCATTGTTGACATCCAATCAATTGCGAAGCGGACGGTGGAAGTCTATCGCGAAGTTATCCATGAGCATCGTTTACTCAAACAATCGGCGATTTCCACTGCGCTATTGGTGTTTGCTATGCTCGGCTATAAGATGGGTCAATATTTCGGGAAGGGACGTTTGAAGTAATAACCTCCCTGAAATCTTATAAACCTTTTTAGTGATGTCCAATGGATGGAAGGAAGGAAAGGATGAGGAGGTAAATGGAATGAGCTTTGATAAATTTAAAGGTACTGATGCAGATGAAGTACGTGTGAGCTTAGACGCTATGCCAGAGCGGAACGACGCCATACGCGGCAAAGGGAACTTTGAGGCGGCGGTCCGTGCGCTGGAATGCTACTATTGGAGTACATCGGGGGAGTATCTCACGGAACACTTGCCAAGAATGTCGACAACGAGCTTTACGGAGGCAATTAAGGATTAAAACAATGATGCAGGGATATCAGAAAAAAATATGGAACGTACAGAGACCAAATATCAGAATCAGCGCTAAGATTGCCGCCAAGCTGGGCGTTTCGTCTCTCATTTCGCAATTGTTGACGATTCGCGGGATTGAGGATGAAGGGGAGGCGGAAAAATTTTTGTATCCTAACCTCGATATGATGTATTCGCCTTTTTTGATGCACGACATGGAGCGGGCTGTCAAGCGTATCAAAAAGGCGATTGAAGATGGCGAGCGAATCTGGATTTATGGCGATTACGATGTGGATGGCACGACTGCAACTGCATTGCTATTAGGAGTTTTCAAACATCTTGGGGTTGATGTGAATTACTATATCCCAAATCGCTTCGATGAAGGGTATGGGCTGAACACCGACGCTATCACGAAGCTAAGCGCGAGAGGATGCAATCTGATGATTAGCGTGGATTGCGGAGTGAGTTCGGTTGCAGAAATTGAACATGCCAAGAAACTTGGCATCGATGTCATCATCACTGACCATCATGAACCCAAGGATGAAAATATCCCCGCGGCTTATGCTGTGCTAAATCCCAAAATCCCCTCAACCCCTCTTTTGAAAGGGGGGGGAAGATATCCATTTGATGGCTTAGCGGGAGTGGGAGTGGCTTTCAAATTGGCTCACGCTCTTTTGGAGTTAGAAGGCGAAGGTTTTTCACCGTTTCTCAAAACGCAGTTAGACCTGGTAGCGTTGGGCACTGTTGTGGACGTAGCTTCTCTGACAGATGAGAATCGCATTTTATCAAAATTCGGTCTGGAAGAGTTGAATAAGCGCGAGCGGATTGGAATTCGGGCGTTATGCGATGTTGTTGGGTATGGACCTGATAAGAAAATTACCAGTTATATTCTCGGTTTTATCCTCGGACCGCGACTCAACGCGGCGGGACGATTAGATACCGCCCAGAAAGTAGTTGAGTTACTGACGACGGAATCTTATGAACACGCGTTGAATATCGCCAGAGAGCTAGATGCCGAAAACCGCGAACGCCAAGAAATCGAACGTCAAATCCTCGAACATGCCAAAGAAAAAATAAAAACCTATGTCGATTTGGATAAAGAAAAAGCGCTGGTTTTGGCAGATAAAGAATGGCATCGGGGTGTGATAGGCATTGTCGCCAGCCGCTTAGTCGACGCGTATTATCGTCCTACACTTTTGATTGCCTTAGAGGGAAACGAAGGACACGGTTCGGGACGGAGTATTCCAGAATTTAATCTGTTTGAAGGTTTGAATAGATGTAAGGAATTGATGCTCGGCTTTGGAGGGCACAAGGCGGCGGCGGGGTTGAGCATTGAGAAAGATAAAATTTCCAAACTGCGCGGTAAGTTTTCCCAGGTTGTATCTTCGCAGCTTTCAGAAGATGACCTCACGCCCAAAGTCAAAATCGACCTGGAAGTAAGCGCATCCCAATTGACGATGCAAGCTATTGAGGAACTTCAACTATTAGAACCTTGTGGATGTGGGAATCCACGTCCAGTTATGGCAATTTCGGAGGCGTCTATAAATGGCGCGCCATATCTTATGGGAAGAAATAATGAACATCTGAAATTTATGATTTCTGATGGACGGCAAAATTTAGAAACCATCGGTTGGCGGATGGCGCCGCTTCTCATCGCGCTAAAAAATAAAAACATCACGGTTGACCTGGCTTTTCATCCCGAAATTAATGAATGGAAGAACACCCGCCGCATTCAGCTTACTCTTGACGATATTCATATCAACAGTCCAAGGAGCAAGACCCAAGACATCTATCCACCGTTGGATGTTCCGAGCCCTGTCAAAATATTCGACCGCAGAAACTGCGACAAATTGGAGTATTTACGCAAACTTTTGGGACGTCGAGAACGGACGTTTCTGTATGTGCGCAGTGACACTGCTTTACAGCAATTGGCTGAAATAGGCAAGGGGGCAGGAGCTCCTTTGTCGAGTGACGAGTGTCGAGTACCAATTATTAATGACTTAGGATTATGTAGTACTGAGCTAAATCATGACCAGAGGCAAGAACTTTTACAACGGTTTGAGTGCGGTCAACTTCCCACTATTGCTTCGAGCGTCATCTTTGAACATTTGTCCTACGTCAAACATTTTGTCTTCTGCCATCCTGTGCCGACCTGGGATATCTTTTTCGATTGTTGTAAATTACTGTTTGAAACTGAAGAAACCACTTATGTTCATCTCATATTTGGGACGAGGGATACTGAAGTTATGCGAGATATGCTGGAGTGGGAATATCCCGGTCGAGAGACGCTGGGAAAATTGTATAAATTGATTAAAAACATAGCGCAAAAAAACGGGCCTGTCCCTTCGACAAGCTCAGGGCAAGCTCTTGAGCGAAGCGAAGGAACGCTCATCGAATGGGATGAACTGATAAAACAAGCAGAACTTTTATCGGTTAAAGAACAGACAGTAAGAAGCGCTATTAAAGTCTTTGAGGAACTTCAGTTGGTAGAACTACCAAACGCATTAGACTTCGCCACGATTCATTTTTTGTCTAAGCCTCAACAAAAGCGAAGTTTGAATGAATCTGAATTCTTTTTGAAAGGCGAACAATTGAAACAGACCGCTTTATCTTTTTCAGATTTCCTTTTGAAAAAGACGCCAGAGGAGTTATTCATGAAATTGAAACGTGAGCTTTAAGAGCGTGTGTGAGTATAGATTAAATATATTCGACACACAACCGCTCGTAGTTAGACAAGTAATGCTCTTAATGAAATTGCAATTCTCAATCACCTATCGACCAGCGGGTGGTGTTACAAACTTGTTGATGGACCCAAAAAAGGAACTTAACGCAAAG
>DTYX01000719.1 GCA_012961655.1 Candidatus Poribacteria bacterium | reverse complement strand
GGGAGTTTTTTATCCCTTCTTCCATTATTTTCGCGTATGAAATAGGCGTTTTTTTATCTTTTCCCCCCCATACTAGCAAGGTGGGAACTTCGATTTTAGGTAATAGATTTCTTAGATCTTCATTAACTACTTTAACGAGGACGTCCCGCAACTCACCCGCGTTGCGGTAATCTTCGGAACCTACGAGATTATATAGAGCGTTTTTTATCTGCTCTCCGTATTTGCCCCAAATTTTGGGCGATAATAAAATCTTTCCTATTTTAGCAATTGTTATAAAAGTGTAATATCTGACCGTGCGTTTAGGTCTTATACCCGCGCTGTTGACCAGAATTAATTTATTCACCAATTCTGAAAAATTAGCAGCCAAAACTATCGCTATTCTTCCGCCAAAAGAATGCCCAATTATGTGAGCTTCTGTAATTCTGAGTTCAGCGAAAACTTTTGAAACAAACGAGGCGTAGTCAAAAGTACCCCAGGTATGAGGTGGAATGCTACTGCGCCCAAATCCGGGTAGGTCTAACACATACACCTTGTAACTTTTCATTAAAAAATCAAAGACCGGCTTGAAGCTCAACGCTTGCCCGCCCCATCCATGCAGGAGAACTACGGAATCGCCTTCGCCTTCAGAGACGTAATAGATTGTTAACCCGTCTATTTCGATAAACATGAGAATCACGAATTACACAATTTAGACAATTTAGATACCGCTTGGTTGACCAGAAACCGGATTTTCCGGATTTTAGGGACAAACTCGGTTTCTAATATTGCAAAAGTTTTTTAATTTTTTGAAGCGCAATAGCTCTATGGCTGATGCGGTTTTTTATCGCTGGTCCCAGTTCGGCAAAGGTTTTGCGGTAGCGTGGCACGATAAAAATTGGGTCATAGCCAAAACCCGTATCGCCTTTAGGTTCAAAAGCGATGATGCCTTCGCAGACGCCCAAGACTACATCGGTATCGCCTTGGGGGTTGGATAACGCCATAGCGCATTTAAACCGTGCGCTACGCTTGGTTTCTGGAACATCTTTAAGCAGATTCAAAAGTTTGCGGTTTCTATCTTCGTCCGTTGCGTTCTCGCCGGCGAACCGGGCGGATTTCACACCCGGTTCGCCGTTGAGGGCATCCACTTCCAAGCCGGAATCATCCGCCAAAGTCAAAAGCCGGGTGTATCTGGCAATAGTGGTCGCTTTTTTGGCCGCATTCTCCTCAAAAGTGTCTCCGTCCTCTGCGACGACGGGGGCATTGGAAAAATCCTTCAGTGATAATATCTCGTAATTTTGTCCTCTAAGGATAGCGGCGATTTCCTTGACTTTATGTGGATTATTGGTCGCTACTACTAATTTCATTTAGATTACTTAGAAGTAATTTCTGTTGTAAGCCAATCAACTGACTAATTCCGTTTGTCGCCAAATCGAGCAAGATGTCAATATCCTCCCTTGAGAATGGCGCCTCTTCTGCCGTGCCTTGAACTTCGACGAACTTACCTCTGCCCGTCATCACGATGTTCATATCGACATCGGCTCGTGAATCCTCCGCGTAACACAAATCTAAGACCGGTTCACCTTTCACGATGCCGACACTTGTAGCGGCGACGAAATCTGTTGTCGGTATATCGGCAATCATATTCTTATTTTTGAGTTTGGTTAAAGCGTCGAAGAGCGCGATAAAACCACCGGTTATAGCTGCGGTTCGGGTTCCTCCGTCAGCCTGGATGACATCGCAGTCAATCCAAATAGTTCTCTCGCCCAACATATTTAGGTCAACAACAGCGCGCAGGGAGCGGCCTATCAAGCGTTGGATTTCCTGAGTGCGCCCGCCGAGTTTCCCCCTGGCTGCCTCGCGAATCATGCGCGTCGAAGTTGAACGCGGCAGCATCGAATATTCAGCGGTAATCCAACCTTTGCTGGCGATAAATTGCTCCTCCATAAATTTTGGTTGCTTTTCTTGCACTGAGGCAGTGCAGATGACTTTAGTATCACCAACAGTTATCAAAACAGAACCCTCGGCGTATTTGGTGTAGTTTCTGATAATTGTCACTGGACGCATCTTATTAGGCTTTCTACCATCAATCCTTGCCATATTTATCTCCCTCACTCAATCCGTTGACGGCGTTTCTCATCAATCATCGCTTGGCGGCACAGAGGCACGCCGCTACTCTCAACGGCAATCCCCAGATCTTTATGAATCCTTCAGCGGCGGTGCGGTCAAACATATCGCCTCTATCATAGGTTGCGAGAGAATAATCGTACAAAGAATACGGTGACTCTCTTCCGACAAGCATGCAGGCGCCTTTATACAAACGCATTCTTACGCGTCCTGTGACATTCTGTTGCGTCGTTTTAACGAAAGCGTCCAAAGCCTCGCGCAACGGATGGAACCAAAGTCCATAATAGACCAATTCGGCGTATCGCGGTGAAACCATGGCATTTTTATAGTGCAGAGTTTCACGTTCGAGAGTCAACTCTTCCAGACCTTTGTGAGCAGCGAACAAAATCGTCGCGGCTGGGCATTCGTAAATCTCACGCGATTTAATGCCGACCAGTCGGTTTTCAACCAAATCAACTCTGCCAACTCCGTTTGAGCCGCCAATTTTGTTCAATGTCTGAATCAATTCCGCGCCATCCATCTCTTGCCCATTTAGCCCAACCGGAACGCCACCCTCGAAGTAAATCTCAATATAAGCGGGTTCATTCGGAGCCGCCTGTGGCGAAACCGTCATCTCGTAGATCTCCTCTGGAGGTTCAACGGATGGGTCCTCCAAAACCCCGCATTCGATGCTTCTGCCCCAAAGATTCAAATCGGTGCTGTAGGGACTTTCTTGAGTTACAGTTATCGGAATCTGATGTTGAAGGGCATATTCAATCTCTTCTTCACGGGATTTCATCGACCATTCTCGAACAGGGGCGAGCACTTTAATATCGGGGTTTAAAGCCGTTGCGGTCACATCGAAACGGACCTGGTCGTTGCCTTTGCCGGTGCAACCGTGGGCGATTGCATCGGCGCCCTCTTCCTCGGCGATTTCAACCAGCCGTTTAGCTATCAGCGGGCGGCCCAACGCCGTCGCCAACATATATTTGGATTCATAGACCGCGCCGGCTTGCAAAGCGGGGAAGACATAATTAGCAACGAATTCGCCTTTGAGGTCTTCGATGTATATCTTATTCGCGCCCGTTTTTTCCGCTCTATCTTTGGCAATTGCCAAATTCTCACCCTGACCTAAATCCGCGGTAAATGTAATTACCTCCGCGCCATACTCCTCCTGGAGCCATTTTAAAATCACAGAGGTATCCAACCCGCCGGAATAAGCGAGGATTATTTTTTCAATTCTTTCTGACATGAAATATTAAAGAGGATAGATAAATCTCCTCTTGCGCCTCCTTAAATTTATTCGAGTTTACTTTCCGAAAGGACCCTTATTCGGTGAAATTTTAGGTTCTTTATGAGACTGTTGCATAATTCATTTTGGGCTCTTCGATACCGCGAATGAAACGTGAATTTCTACGGTTATCACTCTTCACGTATCACGTTTCACGAGTCTTGAATTGTAAATTCCAGTTACCACACTTGATATCGAAGAGCATAAAAAATATATCACCAATATCCGTCATTGTCAACCTAATTTTCTTTCACGGTATCATGAAACATTCTATCTTATCAAGCCATGTTCCTTGAGCAGTCGCCTAAGTTCCTCGCGCCCTGATTCACTCACGGGCATTATCGGACTGGTGGTGTATGCTCGGCAGACCCCCATTAGCTCCAAACAGGTCTTAAGACAGCTTGCCGGCGTGCCGTAAGAGTAGAGTTTGCCCAAAGATAGCAACTTCAATTGAAGTCTTTTGACTTCCGCAATTCGTCCTTGACGCGCCGCTTCATAAAGTTGAACTGGAGTTTTGGGGTCAACATTGGCAATTGACATCACCGCGCCTTCCGCGCCGAGCATTATAGCCGCTCCGCCGACGGTATACGAACCCAACAAAATGGAGAATTTATCGCTATCGCCAAGATAAGCCAACAGATTGAGGAAATTCGTCCAATCTCCGGTGCTATCTTTGATGCCGGCGATGTTGTCCACCGATTCATTTAGTTGGCGCACAACTTCCGGCGGGATGGCGACTTTGGTCGTCTGGGGGATGTTATAAATCACCACCGGCAAGTCAGTGCTGGCGGCTATGGATTTATAAAACGCCATAATATCCGCGTCGCTATGCGGCGGATAGTAATAGGGCGGCGTGGTCGCTATCGCCTTAACTCCCAATTCTTGGGCGGTCTCGATATTTTTAATGACTCTCTTGGTGCTGGAATCCATACATCCGCAGATGATTGGCACTCGGCCGTTGACCGCGCTCAACGCGATTTCAATCGCTCTTGTTCGTTCTTCATTGGTCAGAGACACAAATTCGCCGGACGTACCGAGAAGATAGATGCCATGCACGCCGTTATCTATCAGACGATTTAACTGCGTCACAAAGCCCTGTTCATCGATTCTCTCGTGTTCATCCAATGGTGTAACAACTGGTGGGAAAATACCTTCAAATCGTGGATTATTCATTGTAATCTCCTCATAAGATTGTGTAGGTCGAAATTCCGTAAGACGAAATCGTCGGTGAGCGAAGCGAAGCGGTTCACGAAGTAACCGCGCGAGGCCATATTTCGACTATTGTTGTC
>DTYX01000718.1 GCA_012961655.1 Candidatus Poribacteria bacterium | reverse complement strand
TGCATTTTAACGATTTGCGTTTGACAGTACCGTCAAACAGATGAGGAGGTAAACTATGATAAATTATCTAAAAGTCAAGCATATATTGGTCGTTTGCTTATTTTTATCTCTTTGTTTAGATAAAATTGTTGAAGCTAATGAATCAAACGACCAGATTTATTTAGCCGCTTGGCAAAGTGGTAAATATATTCAGCTTCGCTGGAATATCGATAGTGACGAGCAAATTGCTGGATATAACATTTACCGTTCTCTTACTACAGATGGTGAATGGGAGAAGCTAAATTCCTCTCCGATTTCTATAGATAGTTTTGTGGATTATTCTCCACTTCAAAGCGAAATTGTTTATTATAGGGTTACCAGGTTAGATGTAGAACAAAATGAATTTCTGACGGCTACTGTAGAAGTAAAATGGAAAGAGGACAAGAAGATAAAAGGGGGATGGAACCGAGGTGCATCAGCAATTCCTTTTGATAAAAATAATATTATTTCACATCAACAGCTTACTAATTATTCTTCAATGACCCTTAAGCAGATTCAAGATTTTCTAGTCTCGCAAGGGAGCATCCTGAAAGATTTTTCATTTAATGGTAAAAGCGCGGCTCAGCACATTTATGACGCATGTCAGACGCATAAAATAAATCCACAGGTTGTTTTGGTTACATTACAGAAGGAAATGGGTCTAATTACCTCTCCCACTGTAAGTTTTGACCATAATAACGATTTAAGGGCAAAAACAGATGCGGAAAAATGGAGATTGAGCTTGGCAATGGGCTGGGACCCAAGTAATCGTTTTGACAATCATAATTTCGCTTCCCAGATTTATTCGGGTACGAAGCAATTTAGACGCTATTATGAAAATTTAAGGAAATACGGCTGGAGCATTGGACAACCTCATAAAATTAACGATGGAGTGGTTAATCCAGTTAATGTTTCTACAGCTGGTTTATATATTTATACCCCTTACATCGGTGAAAAAAACGGGTTCCGTGGAAATTATATGTTTTGGTATCTCTGGTATAATATCTTCAGTTTTAATGGTCTAGCTGGCATCCCTGAACAAACTAAAGACAAGTCTCTTCTCGCGCCAACTCTCGTCTCCCCGTCAGATAAGTCAACTGTTAATACAACACCAACTTTCCGATGGAAGAGTGTTCCCAACGCCGAATATTATTCTCTCTACATAAGCAAATCGCCGTATGGCTCAGGAAATTTAGTATTTAACAGCAAAAAGGACTATGGTAAGATATCTGGTACATCCTTTACCTTGCCAGATGGAATATTGAAAAGTGGACTAAAGTACCGCTGGAACATGAGAGCACAGTCCGATGAAGATTGGAGCAATTTCTCTAATCCCCGATATCTTACTGTAATTTCAGAAGAAGTTTTTCCGCCAAATCTTACCGAAAAAAACGAATCATCTGTCCCCGCTAAACAGAGCCTGCTCTCGAACGCAGTGAAGGGGCAAAAATCCGCCCCTTTAGATGACCAAAGGGAAGTTGAACAACTCAGCAGCGCTGTAGATAATGGAGTTACACTCGCGCGAAGCAAAAGTTTATCCTCAAACGAAGTGAAGGGTTCAATTCAACCAACTGTCAGTGTTAAATCATTTTTTTCGAATGCGCTCCTTGGTGGCGGCAGCATGCTTGCTATAATCATAATCCTATTCATTTTAGCGGCCGGAACAATCGTCGGTATAAAGTTTCTGAGAAGGAGAATTCGTCAGGGCGACAAAAATAGCGCTACAGATGAAACCCTGGCCCCGAACGAAGTGAAGGCGACGCTCAAAACAGATGATATTTATGATGTTGTAGAACTGTTAGCGCAAGTGATCCATCAACTAGAGGAGACAGAGGAGGATGAAAAATTAAAGAAGTTTAAAGAAGATATTCTAGCTCAAGTGAATAAAACAGATATTGAGACGCCTGCGGAGCGACAGCCTATAAAAGAGGATTTAAAAAAAGCAATTCATCTTAGCGAGTATGATGATATCTCTATATTAGCGGAAACATTAGCTAGATTGGTTAGTGAATATAGGGAAACTTATCAAAAGTTCCGTCAAACTATTGCCAATAGATACAAGCAACTTCAAGAGGCTTCCCAATATATCGATGAACAAACAGAAAAGTTAAATCAGTTGACGGAGAAGAACGAATATATATTTACAGATGAAATGCAGGCTTCAAAGAATCCGCTCAAATACGCGGAAGTGCATAATCTAGCTGAACAAGGGATAGACCATACTGAAATTGCTCAAAAAACAAAATTGCCCGTGGGTGAAGTCAATCTGCTTCTATCCCTTTCTGAACACATAGAATTGGAAGAATAGAAGGAGTTAGCGATGTTAAAAAAGGAACAGATATTAGTTGTAGACGATGATGTTTTAATGTGCAAATCCCTTTGCGGAGCGATCCGGCGAAAAGGATATAAAGTAGAAGCCGTAAATTCGGGTTCTGAGGCTTTAGAAAAACTCTATTCACAAAAAGCCACTGTTGTCATAAGTGATATAAAAATGCCCGAAATGAGTGGACTAGAGCTTTTAAATCAGATAAAAGAACTTTCACCATAATAAAATGCCCACAACGCAGCTTCTAACGAATCCACCACATAGCCTGTTCCTCGAAGGGCTGGAGGCTCTTTAGTC
>DTYX01000717.1 GCA_012961655.1 Candidatus Poribacteria bacterium | reverse complement strand
GCAGTTGGACATAAATAAGCTACCATTTTCGTATTGCGTGTTGCGTGTTGCGTCCTGAGTAACCAATCACCAATTACCAGTAAATTGTTGGTAGTAAACTTATGCCGTGAAGCATTAGTAGGGGCGAAGGGGCAAAATGGCAAGGGGGTAGCACGTTTAACTTTTCATGCTTCTACAAGGCAATTATAACGATTACCTCCTATTCACAACTCACTGATTGCTTTGCTTCTCTCGTGATTGCTTCGCTTCTCTCGCAACATCGCCTTCGGTTTCAACAAAGTCTCATTGAGGTTGTTATCTTGAGTTCAGACATTTATGAATATGAAGATGGAGAATATGAAGCTGTCAAAGAGGCGCTAACTAGAATCTTTTCCAATAAATATAAACGTGATGTAAGAATTACCAGCTTTTTAAGGGAAGAGATTAGGAACTGGGAGCGGAGCGTCGTTTCCCGCCTCTACCTCCAGTTGGATTCTTGCGATGAGACGACGGTTATTGTCAAGCAGAAAAATCCTAACGAGTTTGGTGCGCCTGACTGGTATGGTGTGACTGGTGAGGATTTCATTGTCGCTCAAGAAATGATCGCCCGCATTCTGTCAGGCAAGAGGATTGCCCCTGAACTCTATGGGACAGTTTGCGATGTGGAGAAAAGAAGGTATTGGCTTTTCACGGAAGATCTCGGCAAAAACTTGGTGCGTAGTGGGGATTGGGAAAATGAAGAGATGAAACACTGTTTAGGCTTCGTTGAAACGCTTGCAAAGATTCACCGACTGTTTGCAGATAAAGAGGAGGAATTGCAAGCACTTGGAGGCCTGCGGGGTACACCTGCGGATCCCGATTCTCGGAATCGCGCAAAGCGGGGCTGGCGCGACATATATGAGTCTGCTCTTGAGAAGGCACCGGATAACATCGAAACAATGGTTCAAACCGGCAAGTTCCCCTGGCTAAATGAAATGGCAACTGATTTCGCAGCCATTATGGAACCTTGTCGTCCTATTATTGACCCCGTCGTGTCTCAGCCTTTTGTTTTCACTCACGGGGATAAATCGCCTGGGGAGAACATGATAATTGGTCGTGAAGGCGAGGATGCGATTTACTATTTCATTGATTGGGAAGATGTCACCTGCGTACCGGTTCTTGAGGACTTAGCAGGCTTTCTCGGCTACGGACGGGAGGAGACTGAGGAGTTGGCTCTCGTTGAGAGGTATTGGGAGTGTGTCCAGGGCAGTCCCCTCGTTTCTTCGGAAAAGGAAGAGTGTCTGATGATGTATAAGTATTCTAAATTAATGTGTTCTATACGTTGTGTCCACGGTCACTCGGTACACCTCGTTCAAGAGCAGTTTCTCGACGGTTTGGGCGTTTGGCGTGATGGAGTAATCCGACGGGCTGTACCCGTTGCCATAAAACTCGCTAAAGAGTTGCAAATGCTTGGGTTGAGTAGCTTCTTGGGTTGAGTAGGTTTCGATACGCTTCGCACTCAACCCGACGGCTTGAGTATCGAAACCCGTATCGAAACCATGTAGGGAAGTTTGGCTTCGGGAGGAGGGAATTTTATGAAGATATTACGTAAAAGATGGAAATTCGGATTAATTATAGTTTTCTGCTTTTGCATCTACTCTTGTTTCTCCGCTAAGGAAAAACCAGAATCTGAAACCGCTGATTTCGGGAAGTTGAAACCGATACAAAAAGTTTCTTTACGCATACACCGAACGCTTATAAGCAATAATATTCGTTCCATATCAGCAGACAAAGATAGTGTATGGGTTGCTACACTCAGAGGCGTGTCCAAACTTGATAGAAGCTCGAACAAATGGGTACATTATACACAGGACGATGGACTGGGTTCGGACGCTGTCCATGTAGTTGTCTCTGAGGGAAGATGGGTGTGGTTTGGCACCCAAAATGGCGTGACGCTATACGATGTTAAGGAAAAGAGTTGGCGAACTTTCAGAGAGAAAGATGGGTTAAGAGGAGGAATGGTAAAAAGTATTGCTATTGAAGGTAATTATGTGTGGGTTGGAACAGAAGGTGGCGGGCTTAACAGATACGATAGAAATACTGATAGTTGGGCTTCGCGGACGCAAAAGGATGGGCTTTCAAATAATGGAGTCAACGCTATTGCTATCGACAGTAAGTATATTTGGGTTGGCACTCACCACGGTGTCAACAGATATGACAGGATAACTGATTCATGGAATCGCTATTTCAAGAAAGATGGGTTAGTGCAAAATTCTGTATGGACAATCGGGATAGCGGATAATTTCGTGTGGTTCGGGAGCCCTTGGAACGGTATTAGCGTATATGATGTGATAAATCAAGCATTTATGCGGACTTATACAAAGACTGACTTACTATCGAGCAATTATATAAGGGCGATAGTAGTAGATGGACATAATATCTGGATAGGCACTGCCAACAGTGGAGTGCAAAGATATATAGAATCAGTGAATTCGTGGGTTAAATACACAAAAGCTGATGGTTTAGCAAGTGACAACATAACCTGGATAACTGTGTACAAAAATGAGGTGTGGTTTGGAACCTACGATGGCGGCGTGAGCATGTACGACAAGGTGGCAAATTCGTGGACAACTTATGTTAAGGCAGATGCGCCGCCTGAAGATGATGTAAAAGAGATAGCGCTTGATGATTCTGGCAAGCTCTGGGTTGCTACATCAGGCGGGCTGTTCGAATATAATCCGGAAAGTAAGGAATGGACAAGGTATGGAAAGAAAGATGGGCTTGCGACAAATTTCATTATGACCGTTATAGCAGATGAGAATAACGTGTGGATAGGCACTGCTCGTGGATTAGCGAGCTACAACGTAGGGGGCCAGAAGTGGCGATTTCACAATAAAGCCGACGGGCTTTCCGAAGATTTCATCACATCTGCTGCCATAACAAGCGATGACGTAAATAAGACAATATGGGTTGGAACTGCCGGAGGATTGTTCTACCAAAAGATACGGGGACAATTCCCACGCGGTGCGATTGCGCGCCGTAAGACCAGCGAAGCGCCAGTCGTCGGGTTTCATCCGACTACAGCGCAACGCCTTCCGCGTGGGAATTTTAATTCAGTCGAAGAATTGAGTGAATATAAGGTCACTTCTATCGCGCAGGAAGGCGAATATATGTGGATTGGCACAAGCGAAGGCGTGTTTCGGTACAATCCAGCAACGCAAAAAGCCGTAAAATACATTGAGGACAATTACGTTAATTCCATTCTAATATTGGATAATCAAGTATGGCTCGGCACGCGAGAAGGAATATCTATACTTGATAAAAATACCGATACATGGCGAACCATAAGCTCTAACATTATGCCCAACCATAATGTTAGAGCTTTGACGGAAGATATTCGGAATCATAGCGTTTGGATTGGCACACCCACTGGACTGGCAAGATATGATACTGAGACAGACACTTTGGACATCATTAGTGGGTCTACCATATACAGTATCAAAAGTATCACCGTTGTGACGGATGACATTCTGTGGCTGGGAACTGTGTC
>DTYX01000716.1 GCA_012961655.1 Candidatus Poribacteria bacterium | reverse complement strand
TATGACGCTTTAGAGGAAATTCAGCAAAAAAGTAGGGCTAATATTATAATAATCCCTAGATATGAGAGTGAGTATTTAAAAAAAGAGTTTCCTTTTGCTTATGTAATTGAGGAAAAAATAGAAGTTCAACATCTATTAGCTTTTGCCAATCTATTTATTGGAGGTGGTGGAACTCTAAATTCTGAAGCTTGTTTCTTAGGCACACCCACAATTTCTACAAGAAGTTTTATAAGTCATTATGATAAATATCAAATAGATAAAGGCGTGATGGTTTGGATAAATGATAAAGATGAATTAATTAAAAAGAGTCTTGAAATGTTAAATATGAGAAATAATGAAAAGCTAGATAATTTTTTAAGTGAAATGGAAGTTGATATTGAAAAATCGCCTCCTGATGGTTATTTTCAGCAATTGTGGCCTAGTCTTGAACGTGAGGTTGAACACAGGAGCAGATACAATCAGCTTAGTTTGCAATGGCTGGCTACGCTTCTGATGTTAAAGTTTAAAGGACTTAAAGCTGGTTTTCTTGCTAAGTGTGAAGAGCTAAAAACAACCTTTAGGTTGAGTAGGCCTCGAAGAGGCCGTATCGAAACCTTGAATAGTCAATGGTACAAAGTATTGGTTAAATGCGCGGCCGTGGCGTGTTTTGTCTTGATAGGAATTTTTATAGATAGGACGTATATTAGACCATCACACAAGGTAGTTTCAGAATTTATAAGAAATTCTCTCTATTCTTCAAGTACTTATTACTCTGAATTTTCCAATCAGCAAAAGCGCAATGATAACAGGCCTGCCCTCGAACGAAGTGAAGGGATGCCAGTTGGTTATCAGGTAAAAGCCATCAATTTAGTCAAAGACGAGAATAGGGAAGATATCTATGCTCTACCAGTATTACATGGTAAAGTTGGCGCTATTGACATAGATTTACACCCTGTGAGTTTTAAAGATGGTATTTTGACCCTGGTTGCTAATCTGGCAGATGTTAATGAAATCCCAACCGTAAGACCAGCGAATGCGCCAGTCGTCGGTGAGGAACGAACAGAGCAACTTCTTATGGCTAATGGACAATCTCGTTTCAATTCTATGGGATATTTTGGCGGAGTTGAACAACTTCCACGTAGTTTGGATTTGCCAGAAGTTCCCAAAGTGGGGGGCAGTAAAAGGCCCAAATTTGAAAGCTGGTTAGCCAATCTTTTGACTGATGTAACTTTGCCAACGTTGTCGATAGCGGATGCTTCTGGCATCGAAAACGTGGCGACAGGTAGAATTTCTGATTAACATATCTTTGGCAAAAATTAAGATTAAATGTTTGACATTAAAATAAAAATATGATATGATATTATAAAGTTATATTATTCTCTCAGATGCGTGTTGACTGTAAAAACAAGATGTCAATTCAGTTAGAAAGAAGCAAAAAAGTGCCACTCAGAAAATCAGACAATAGGAAATTAAAACAAATAGTTATTTTGTGCTTAATTTTCTCATTTTTATATTTGGAGAACAGTCTATCTTATCAAATCGTAAAACAGGAGACTATCGGACCTGGGGAAGTTGAACTGGTCAGATTTGGGTTTACACCTGAAGGAATAGCTTATCCAAGATGTATCCTCTTCTCTAATCGAATCGAAATGCGAGATGCTCAAAAAAAACCCCTTGTGCAGAGACCTCTTGTCTACCAAAAAGGCGAAGGCAAATGGATTTCGATTTCAAAAGAAGGGCTTTATTTTGCGTGGATTGAAAACAACTGGAAAGACCGGTACAGTGGTACTCAAGTTATCACCCTCTACAACGACACCGGTCAGGTGGTTCAAACCTACACCTGGCCAATCTTCGAAGGCATTGAAAGTCCCTATTTTGAGATCTCAGACTATGATGGCACGCTGGCTGCAGACCCATATATCTATGGTGATGGCTTTGATACGCTGCTTTACCGACCCGACGGCCGGGAGGTATCTTATTCAGAATGGGCGAGAGGGCAAGAGGAAGGTACCCCGTCCTTTTTAGACTTCGATTTTGCCAGTCAAGCACCTTTGTTGGGTGCCATTGGTGGTCGTTCGGGTCGCGGAAAAGTCTCTGTGATGCTCTTTGACTTAGACGGCAACCGGTTGTGGGAACAAGGACTGAAAAAAGAGAATCGCTATGAAATGCCGAGATTTATTCGCCTCTCTCCCAAGGGTTCATTCTTGCTGGTAGGAACGGTAGCCGGATATAAGAAAGCGGAGGGAACATACACTGCGGAAACCCGGCTTTATCTGTTTAATCAGGGGGGGCAACTTCTGATGAAGCACTTCTTTTCGGGGGACTGGAGCTCCTACCGACATGCTAATCCTGGGTCTGTCTACGCCGTGGGATTCTCGCCCCAGGAGCAATTTCTTGGTGTGGGACTCCTCGACACCGTAATCGTCTGGGATTTGACGACAGGCGCAGAGGTTTACCGTGCTTCACTCCCTGATACGGGAGGCGCGCAGCGACAGATGTTACGCATTTCCGTAAATAATCTTGGAGAAGTGCTTGTTCTCACAGGCAATTGGGAGAAAATGGACGTTGGGCAAAGTCGCAAGTTCCTGCTGGGCGCGCATCCACAGGCATTTCTTTTTTCCTCGGAGGGACAGCTTCTCTGGAAAGAAGCATTCCAAGCACCAGCCAAAGGACGCATTGCTCCTCCATCCCCTGGCTTGTTGAAACCCGAAATCCGTTCACGAAGTGACCTGGAAGCACGCCTAATGGATAAAGATATTTATCTGTTCATAGATAACACGCTTTATCATATCAAAAGATAAAAGATGATGCAGGTTGTAGAATCCAACTCTTGTCATAAACAATATTTTTCAAAAGCAATGGATCTTAATCAAAATTTATGATTTGTTAATCGAGTATCATTTCAAGAAGATAAAAAATCAAGAATATCAACCTAAAAATCTTTAAATAAAGGAAAGGAGTTTACCATGAATCCCAAACTCATCGGAGTGTTAGCAGGTATTGCGTTGGTCGCAGTTCTGTTTTGGCCTGCTGGCAGCTCACAGAAAGTCAAAACGTTGTACGAAGAGGCCAAGACGTTGTATGAGAATAAAGATTACAACGGCGCTATTGAAAAGTACAATTTGGCCTTGGAAGAAGCTCAGAAGCGGTTTGTTAAAACTGATGTTATCGATAAGGACTTTAACACCCTCGCTAAATATCAGATAGCAGTTTGCTATTCCAAACTAGCTGAAGAGGGAGACATTGCCAATTATGACAAAGCCTTGGAGATAATTGAAGAGATATACCCTACAGCTACAGTCCGTAAACATCAGGAGGGTATAGTTTACCTGTGGGGACATATCCTGTTTAAGAAGGAGCAATATGAGGAAGCTGAACCTAAGTTCAGGGAGTTGATTGAAAA
Source organism: Candidatus Poribacteria bacterium (assembly GCA_012961655.1). Classification (GTDB taxonomy): domain Bacteria; phylum Poribacteria; class WGA-4E; order DTYX01; family DTYX01; genus DTYX01. The sequence goes on along the minus strand of DTYX01000716.1, from coordinate 4,395 downwards.
ATTTCCCAACAGCCTCTTCGTTGAAAACTCCTGGTATGCAATCGGAAGACTTAATTTTCAGTTGCAAAAGTATGAGGACTCACGTAAAGCGTATAAGGCAGTTTTGGACAACTTTCCCAACTCCGATTTCAAAGATGACGCTCAACATTTGATAGCGCAGTCATACCTCCTTGAGGAAAACTATGACCAGGCGTTTGCTGAGTTCGATAGACTAAACACTGAGGAATACAAGAACTATCCAGACCTGCAAGCTGAAGCCTCATACAAGGCTGCTTACAGTCTCAAGCAGTTAGGGCGCGATGACGAAGCAATTACTCGCTACAACACCTTCGTGACAGAGTATCCGGGTAGCGACTACGTTACAGCGGCGTATTTCGACCTCGGCACCATTTACGCCAAGCAGAAAGACTACGACAATGCCCGGCAAAATTACGAGTTAGCACTCCAAAACACGAACGATTTGGGTCTGCGAGCGGAGATTCAAAATGAGATTGGACGCAACTATTATGAACAAGAGGATTACCAGAACGCTATCGTGGCATATCAAAAGCTGTTAGACCCAGAGCAAAACCCCGAGGGTCTGCATCTGCTGGAAGCCAAAATCGGCATCGCCGATAGTAACTTCAAATTACAAAATTGGACGGAGGCTATTCCTGCCTATCAACGGCTCATCAATGAACACCCAGATGAGACCGCTTATATTCCTTACTCCACTTTTCAAATCGGTGAAGCTTACTATCAGCAGAAGGAGTATGAAAATTCACTTGCCTGGTATCAGAAGGTGCTGGATAATTATCCCGATGACGATATTGCGCCGCATGCGCTTTACGGCGCTATCTGGAGTTTAAGCGAATTGGGCAGGGATGATGAAGTGCAAGCAGTCGGGGCCAATTTCATCGCACAGAAGAAAGAGGACCCAGATTTCGACCTTCAGGCAGCGGAGATTCAGATGAAACTTGGCGATATTCAACTTAAAATGGAAAAGTATTCTCGCGCCGCTGAAGAATACGCCAAAGTTTGGGACGAGTATCAAGATTTGCCCAAATTCTTCCTGTTGAAGTTAATCTCCAAGTTCCAGGAAGGTACATCTTATTTTAACGCCGCCAAGCCATCTGGCTACGAAGAGACCGACCAGGACGCAGTATTCGATGAGGCGTTACTGCAAAAATCAACGGCGGCTTACAAACAGGCCATTGATAAATTCGGCGATAAGTATGACCCTGCAAGTTATGGCAACTTCGATTTTGACGAACGTTTGCAGTACATTGAAAGTTGTCAGATGAACTTAGCTTTAGCTTACGAAAAGCTAAAGGAGTATCAGAGCGCGCGAGAAGTTTACGCCCAAATCCCGCGCCAGAGTGAAAATTATGAGCGCGTGCAGCTATTGATAGCGCAGACTTATGCTTATGAAGATAAGAGAAGCGAAGCTATTGACGCATATCAGCAAGTTCTGAATGATGCAACTATCTCAACTGATAGCAAAGACTTAGCGCGGATTAAATTGGCCGACTTGCAACGTGCCGATAAACGGTATGCTGAAGCCGCGATCTCTTATGAACAGATAATTGCCGCCAATCCAAAAGGCGAATATGCCGATGATGCCCAATATCTAGTAGGCGTGTGCTACTACCAAATTGAGGAGAAAAATCCCCAAGATTTGAACAAAGCCATCGCTGCCTTCCAGAAGATGATAGATGACTATCCCAATAGTTCAAATCTGGATGACGCATACTACGGTATTACACTGGCTTACAGAGATTTAGCTGAAAAAGTCGATGCAGCTTATTGGGCGAAGATTATCGAAGTAGCTGACACTGCTACGGCAGCCATGGGCAGCAGTGAAGATGAAAAAGTTCTGGAAACGTTAAATAATATTAATCTGGTAAAGATCAGAGCTTTGGAGGAGAGCACAGGCGCCGAAGAGAGCGTTGATGCGATGACAGAAGTACTGCACAAAGTTGTTGACAGCCCAGTTGCCAGTCTTGACGCAAAGGCAAATGCACAATTGAAGATGGGCCACCTTTTGTATGAAGTCAAGCGATATCAGGATGCAATTTCCGCTTATGAAAAATTACTTCAGATTGCGCCTAATCATGAGTCGGTTCCGACGGCACAGTATCAAATTGCCGTATGCAATTTCCAACTAGGCCAAACCGCAACCGAGGACACCGAAAAACAACAATACTTCCAAGCGTCTGTACAAGCCTCTCAAGCCGCTCTGCAAGGGAATCTGGATGCCGATATGTCGTTGAGCGTGTATTACGCTTTAGGTCTGGCGAAGGCTGGCTTGCAAGATAAACCAGGCGCCATAGAGGCATTCCAACAGGTAATCTCTCTCGCAGAACAGGTCAGAGATGAAAGAAGGCAGGCGAGCGTCTACGATTCGCATACCCGTCTGGCTGAATTATATTTAGACCAGGGACAATACGAACCCGCTATCCAAGAATATGAATATATTATTAACCATTCTCAGGATAAGGAGACGCAAGCTCGGTCGTATTTTTCTATAGCATTAGCATACGATGAACATCTCCAAAACTACGACAAGGCAATCGCCAATTATAAGAGCGCTTTGCCGCTGACGGATGATTTTCTGACAAAGGCGCAAGCGACCTACCGAATTGGATTGCTTTATGCCACTAAGTTGAAAGATGAAGAAAATGCTTTGCAGTCTTTCGACGAGTTGATAAACAACTATTCCAACACGAACAATGAAACTATCAAATCTATGATTGCGGACGCCAAAACTCGGCGCGCTGAACTCTATGTCAATTTGGGGATGCTGGATGAAGCGATTTCCGAACTGGAGAAAGCCCGAGACGAAGCGGTTGCCAGCACAGGCACCAGTCTGATATTGAAGCTTGGAGCGCAGTACAATCTTGCGCTTTACCAGTTCCAGCGCGCGCGGACGTTTTATAATGAAGAGGAAAAAGCGTATAACGAGGATTACAGAAACGGCTCGCGCCAGGCGATTGATTCTTATTTGCAAGTTCACGCCATGGCGGAAGAGGATATGAAAGCCAAAGGTAAAACTATCAAGGATTTACCACAGGATGCCATTCCGTTTGTCAAATATGCCCTATTCCAGGGAGCTCAGATTGCTTATACCATCCACTTCAAACCGGACCTTGAGAAAATGATTCCAGCTCTGGAACTGTTTGTAAAATATACCGACCAGGGATTATTTGGTGATGCGAAGACCGACAAAGAATTGGGTGGTTTTCTCCAGGAAGCTCTGACTTTCTTGGGTTCAGGTTATTTTGACCTCGCCAGATACTCCAACAACGACCCACAGCTTTTCACCAAAGCTAAGGATATTTTCAAGGACCTGGTACGGCGTTATCCCAATGCCGAAGATGCAGCGCGTTGGCAGTATCAGGCCGGTGAGACATATTTCGCCATGGAGGATTATCGCAACGCCTTGGCGGAATATGAAAAAGTGGGGCTTATCAACCCGCAGCATGCCAGCGCGGCTGATGCGTTGTATGCTATGGCCACTTGTTATCAATACATCGCGGCGGAAACTGCAGACCCTGTGAAAAAGCAGGAGCTTGAACAGAAAGTATTCGATTTGAACGAACAGTTGGCCAATCAGTATCCCAATAGCGAATATGCCGCTGACGCTTTCATCAATGTGGCTAACAACTATTATAATCAAGCGGTGACGGTTACTGACCGCGAGCAACAGAAAGACCTTTACAAACGCGCTATTGACCTCTACAGGAGAGCGATTGATTTGCCGGGTATCAAAGCCGAATCTAAAATGATTGCAGAAGATTTTCTGCGAGAAACGGAAAACGGTTTGGCGATTGAACTTTATTCGGATGGCAACAGGCTGATGCTTGAGGCAAGGCAACTGAAAGAAGGCTCTGATGAAAGGAAGCAGAAGCTTTCGGAGGTTATTACGATTCTCGAAGGGCTGACAAGGGATTATCCCAATACGCCTTCTGCCGATATCGCCTATGACGTAATCGGCGATGCTTATGTTGAATTGGAGCAGTGGGATAAAGCATTGAAAGCTTTTGAGACGCTGATAAACAAATATCCGCCGAATAAACCGCCGGTTAATAACGATGTCGCCAACGCGTGGAAATATGCGCAATCCCGCTATGCTAGCATCGCTACTTACTTGCAATCACTCGATATACATAAATCGACTACCGGTGGCGAGTAAGTGGAATAAAAATAGATAAAGATGGAGGACTGGAGAAAAGTTGTAGAAGAGGTCAGTAAAGATTATCCGGATGTTGAAGTGAGTAATATGTATGTGGATAACACGGCAATGCAGGTTGTACGCGATCCTCGTCAGTTTGATGTTATTGTTACTTCAAATTTGTTTGGTGATATCATCAGTGATATTGCCGGAATGATAACCGGAAGTCTTGGAATGTTGCC
>DTYX01000715.1 GCA_012961655.1 Candidatus Poribacteria bacterium | reverse complement strand
TTATTAATAATATAAATTTTCATGTCTAAAATCTCTATTATGGAGGATTAAATGAAAAAGTATGTTTGTTCTATACTCCTTGCTTATCTCATCCTGTCCGCGGGAGTGGGTTTAGCACAGGTTATAGAAACAGAGCTCGCCGGCAACTCACTGCCCTGGTATCCGCACTTTGAGTATGTCCGAGCCTTTAATGAAGATGCTACGGTAGAAGTTGCTGTTGATACGACACGTTTTCCGGCTATTGTTGGTGTGACTGGGGATATCTATGTTGTTCAGTCTCAAAGCTCTTGGGCTATTGGCGACCCACTCGTGGACGCCGGCAGTGGCTTCGAAACACACACATTCGTAGATTCCTCGATTAAAGATAACCGCGTTCTAGTAGCCAGCGGTGGGGAACTTGATAGCGATGCCGGCACTGATTTGGGCGTACCTTACGATGTTGTAATCGATATCGATCAAAATGGTACACTCAGCGATGGTGATTTTCTGGATAGTACACCTAATGAAGCTGGGTTTTACGTGATGAAAGATTTGGTGACGAAAGGACCGCTCTTAGTGAGAAAGATAGATTACTCAGTTACTGGAGTTACCCCTGGATTTGCCATGGAGCGAACATGGTATCCGCTAGGTATTGGGGGGATGGGACAGCTTCCTCTGGTAATCATCAGCCATGGCAACGGGCATCGTTATGACTGGTATGACTATCTGCAGGAACATCTTTCATCGCACGGCTATATTGTGATGAGCCATCAAAATAACACCGGACCGGGTATTGAGACAGCTTCCACGACGACGCTGGAACACACCGACGCAATTCTCGGGCAACAGTCGACTATTGGTGGCGGAGTTCTTGACGGGCACATCGATTCTAGCCGGATAACATGGATAGGTCACAGTCGTGGTGGTGAAGGCGTTGCCCGCGCATACGATAGGATTTTGGACGGCGCCTGGACGCCCGTCAATTATAGTCTGGATGACATCGTTCTCGTCTCCAGCATTGCGCCAACTGATTTTCTTGGCACTGCTTCTTCAAACCCTCACGGGGTAAACTACCACTTTTTATACGGTTCAGCGGATGGTGACGTCTGCGGTTGCCCGGATAATGACATTGCTCAAGCTTTTCATATTTTCGAACGGGCGACTGGTTTTCGGCAATCGACTTATGTTCAAGGCGCAGACCACAATGATTTCAACTGCTGCGGTTTCGATGATTTTACAGGTCCGCCTGGGACCGCAATCGGTCGTGAAGAAGCTCAACGTGTCGCCAAAGCTGTCTACCTTGCACTGGTGAAACACTACGTAGATGGGAACATTCCAGCTAAAGACTATCTGTGGCGCCACTATGAGAGCTTCAAACCCATCGGCGTTTCGCCCAATACAATCGTGGTGAGTGAGTACGAAGAAGGGCCAGATAGCGGCAAATTTGTTATCGATGATTATCAGTCTCAACCTTCGCTCTGGAGGAGTAGCTCTGGTGGAAGGGTCGTTAGGTATCGAGTTGCTGACCTAAAGGAGGGACTCCTCGATGATAACAACACCAACTTTTCCTGGATTACGTCTGACCCATTTAATGGGATGACCCGAGCTAGGACTAGCGACTCGACCCGCGGGGCTGTTTTCAGCGTTTCTCCTGACGATGGTAACGGTTTTATCCAATGGCAAATCATACCGGAGGCAAGTGACTTCTCGCAATTCAAGTATCTTTCCTTCCGGGCATGCCAGGGTACCCGCCATCCGCTGACCACTGCTAAGCTAGGCGATGTAAACTGGGCAGTATTACTAATTGATGGGAATAATAACCCCAGTTTCATAAACTTTTCCACTTACGATGGTGGGATAGAAGAACCTTACCAACGCACCGGCTACGGTTCGGGCGCCGGTTGGCAAAACGAATTTGAAACCATCCGCATCCGTCTGAATGACTTTTTGACTAATCGTCCGGATTTTGACCTCACTGATATTAAAAGCGTTAATTTTATCTTTTCGCATATTCTGGGTGAACGTCCCGCTCGTATAGGTTTGGACGATTTAGAGTTGACAACAGATTAATCCAATTCCGGTGCGTCTTTTTATGGCAAACAAAAAAGGAGAAGAATCATGAAACGATTTTTGAGCTTACTACTGATAACATTTTTTGCGACTGCGGCGCTTGCTGCGCCACCGCCAATTCCCAAAACGCCTGCGGCAATCAAGGGGCTACTCTATGCTCAAGCGTTTGAGCTGGACGATGAATTTCAGTTCTACTGGCGCGCGGAGAAGCCCAAGGTATCTTCAGGTTACTTACTTGTTATCGAAGTTAATCCGGATTTAGTCTATCCTCGTCAGATAGCCGAGCCGGTTCTTTACGTCGGCGACCAGACCGCTATGCGTTTGAATGTGGGATATAAATCTGGACGTGTAATTGCCATAGTTCCTGGCAATCAAAATTTGGCGAAGTCATCAGTTGACAACCCAGAAAAAACAGAGATGAGAATCTGGTTTGGCACCCCTCGACTTCCGGAGCAGGTTACCGCGAACATAATACAGCAGGAGCGTCAGCTTGCTTCAGACAACGGTGTTGGTCAGTTGTCAGTTGCAGACGTTAAAAAGGCTCTCCAGTTGGGCGGTCAAAAACTGAAGGCTGGCAACTTCAACGGATTGCTCGGAAACGTCGCCAAGTTAATCATAAACTACTCTGAGGACGAACGCGAACTCGCTGATATTTTGGCTAATCAGGGGAAGTAGTGTTCTACCTTTTTAAACTCATATAGGGTTTTTTAACAGTTCGAGATTCGGTGGAAATAAATTCATAAAGTAGAAATTTTTAAGAGACCGTTGCAAATGAAATATAGTATTGATGATAGTTTTCAGTAACTTACCTGAGAAAAAAGTTGCCATGAAGCGACGCCCGCTTCGGATAAAAATTTTTCCAATCTCAATTTCAACTTTCGGTCACCTGTTTTTCAATCCCTCTGCATTTCAGAGACCAGATTTGGAAAAATCTGGCCTCTGTTTATGTGAGTGGGGGAAAATCATCCAACTCGAAGTTCGATGGTTTTTCTTTCGACATTGCCCTCTTTGTCCGTCGCAACGATAGTGGCGTAGTACGTCCCCGCATCCGCGTCATACGGAACTTGTTCCTCCAAAGTGTAAACGCCGTCTCCGGCAACTTCGTCGCCATGAGTTCCATCATCGTACATGGTCAGAAGCCAATTGCGGGGGTCATAGAGTTTCACCGATTCAATGCCGACATCGGATGTGACCTTACAAGTTCCCTTCACTTTCTTGCCAGGTACAAGGGGGTCCAGGTCAAGTTTAATTGGGGCAATTTATATCGCCATTAATTATCACCTCCTTCCGTTTTCTCTTTTATTCCATTCAGAAATACTTTTATCACTGTGTCAGCCGCTCTGTCAAGAGAATACGACGCGCCTTCGAGTATCCATCGTGTTGCCAGACCTTCCACGGCGGAAAATAACATTGTCCCTACAATTGTAACATCGACGCTTTTGTCAATCACACCTTCAGCTATCCCCTCTTTTAAGATATTGCCTATCATATCGATATACTTCGACATCATGTCGGTAGCGTTGCTTTGCAGAAATTTCTTACTCTGGCGCAGTTCGACTAATAACAACTCCGTTAGGTCACTATTGGTCTCTATGAGATGCATTTGCATCGAAACTAATTTGCGCAATTTGTTCAGACTTCCACTTTCCTTTTGAATTTCCCGTTTGATATACTCAATCAGCTCGCCCATCTGCTCTTCAAATATCGAGATGAGAATATCATCTTTGCTTGGAAAGTAAAGATACACCGTTCCATTTGCCACATCCGCTTCTTTTGCAATATCCAGAACTTTTGAGTTGTAGAAGCCGTTTTTGGCAAAGACCTTGACAGCAGCGTCAAGTATTTGCCGGCGTTTCGGACTTTGACCGGATTTTTTCATCTGCGTTTCACTCCAAACTCACAATTATGACTGATTAGTCAGTCAATATTATAATATAATATAAAATTAATGTCAAGCAAAAAATGAAACTGACAAAATTTTTAGATAATATTTCTATATCTTTTTCAGTTGCTATTTCTATCATAGTTAAATTGGAGTATTGAAGTCTCAGGTTACAAGTCTATCACTTCAATACTCCTTTGATTCACGACTCGTTCAACGCTCCCTATCCCAGTTACTTCTCTTCCCAGTAATCAACTGATACAGAGATGGGCAAGGTAAAGCCGGGGACGCTAACAGGCTGTCCATTTGCTGGAATCTTGGTAACACTGTTGGCGAATTGGTCAGCCACCCAAACGTCACCAGTTTTCGAGTTAACCGAAACTGACGCTGGAAAGGTAAAACCGGGTATTGTTCTTAATACTTTACCGTTAGCGGATATTTTCACAACCTGAAAATTTTTTGCATCTGCAACCCATAAATCACCGGTTTTGAAATTGACGGATGGCGACACCGGCATTCCTACTTCCGTTGTTCTCATTAATTCTTTGCCATTGGCGTCTAACTTCACTAAAATGCCAGCCTGACTATCTGCAACCCACACATTTCCTGTTGTCGAATTAACTGCGATATATTTCGGTTCTGTAAGCGCTTTTGTCAGTGAGGCATCTAGCACTTTTTGCCCGGTTTTGCTATACTTCATCACGTTACCTGATGAATCAGCAATCCAACAACTACCATCGGTGGTATTCACCGACACGCGAGCCTCATCACCCGTGGATGCGACCTGTTTCTTCGTCTTGCCATCCGCTGATATTTTAAAAACGCCGGCATCGGTGCCGACCCAAGCTGAACCATCGGTTGAGTCAATGGATATTGAACGCGGTCTTTGAGAACCTGTGAATTTAATCTCAACAGGCGCGCTGCCATCAAAATTAAATTTAAACACTGAATTAGCAGCCGAAAGCGCTACCCAAAGC
>DTYX01000714.1 GCA_012961655.1 Candidatus Poribacteria bacterium | reverse complement strand
GCTCCCCAGCAAGGGAGAAAGGGAGCAGGGAGCGGAGGAGAAAAAAGTGATGCGGATTTTCTTTAGGTTACTTAATTATTAACCTTGGGTGCTAGTTCCTGTGAAAGCGCATAGAGAGTGGAGTTAGACAGGGCAAAAGTCAAAGGGTGAAGGGGTAAAAGAGTAACCCAATAACCCTTTAATCGAATTACCCCTTGAACACTATCACGCAACAAACTTTTTGACTGTCTCTACGATTGATTTGGCTGTAAGGCCATAGATTTCGCAGAGTTCTTCATAACTGCCGATGGTCGTACAGAAAGTATCCTGTATGCCAACGCGTTTCAACCTTCCTATACCGGCTTCCGCCAAAACTTCGGCCACGGCGCCGCCCAATCCGCCGACAACGCTATGTTCCTCTGCTGTCACAATGCCGCTTGTTTCTTCGGCTGCTTGCAAGATAGTTTCCGTGTCAAGCGGTTTGATTGTATGCACATTGAGGACTCGCGTTTTGATTCCCTGTTGAGTTAACTCGTCGTGTGCCCTCAGTGCTTTAATCACCATGCTGCCCGCCGCTGCAATTGTCACATCATCTCCCTCGCGCAAGGTGACCGCTTTGCCGATTTCAAAGGTATAATCCTCTTCATAGACAGGCTCGCCAGGACCTAGACGAATATAGACCAATCCGATATGTTCAGCAGCGGCGCAAATGGCTCGTTCTGTTTCCAGGCTATCCGCCGGCGAAATGACAGTCATTTGTGGTATGACGCGCATGAGAGTGATATCTTCGATTGCATGATGCGTTGTACCCCATGGACCGCCTGAAAGACCTGTGCAAACGCTTACGATTTTCACATTCTTTTCGCCATAAGCGAGGTCAGTCCGAATCTGCTCAAAACTGCGCATGGTAACAAAAGGCGCCATGGCATAGACAAATGGAATCTTACCGCGCAGGGCTAAGCCCGCTGCGACGCCGATGAGGTTTTGCTCGGCGATGCCAACTTCGATGAATCGATTGGGAAACTCGCGTGCAAAGCTTCCCGGAGCGCCCATATCTGAATTCACCGCAAAGATATTCGGGTTTTGACGCCCCAGTTCACTAAGAATTTCACTATACGATTTAACATTGTCGTATAAACTATTCATTCTCTTCACCTCCTAATTCTCGATACGCTTGCTCTGTCTCCTCTGAGGTAAGTTTGGTATAATGTGCCCGTCGTTGAGCCTCATTCCGCTAGCCCCTTCTCCCAAATACGCTTCAATAACTTTTGAATCTGTTTGAATCTCTTCTGGCGTACCTTCGGCTATCGTTTCGCCGAAATCCATCACTTTTATGCGTTCGCATACTCCCATCACCACGCGCATTTGATGTTCAATCAAAAATATTGTCACGCCAAATTGTTCCCGCAGGTCATGTATCATCTCCATTAGTTGGTCCGCCTCAGCGGGATTCATACCCGCCGCTGGCTCATCGAGGAGTAACAAATTCGGATTGGTCGCAAGCGCCCGAGCGATTTCCAATTTGCGCTGTTCACCATAAGGCAGGGCGCTGGATATTTCATCGGCTCTATCATGTAAATCAAAGATTCTCAGCAATTGATATGCCGTGTCGTCGAGCTCTTTTTCGCGTTCCCAGAAATTTCTGTCAGCGAGGAGAGCGGAAAACAGGCTGTATTTTCGGCGGGGATGGTATGCAACTTTGATATTTTCTATCACGGTCATCTCAGTAAATAACCTGATGTTTTGGAATGTCCGCGCAATTCCCAAAGCAGTGACTGAATGTGGGCTTTTGCCATTAATCAAAACGCCGTTGAAAAATATCTCGCCTCTGGTCGGTTTGTATACTCCAGTTATCAGATTAAAAACCGTAGTCTTACCCGCGCCATTTGGGCCTATCAAGCCGACAATTTCTCCTGCATGCAATGTCAGGTTAAAGTCTGATATCGCTTGCAAACCGCCGAAATAGTGGTCAATCTTGTACATCTCAAGTAAAGAATTCATGTTGTCCTCTTTACCCTCATTCGCTTGTGATACATAAAGGGAAACTCGTGGTCGCCTAAAATTCCGTCAGGTCTGAATATCATCACTAAAACTAATGCTATCGAATAAATCACCATGCGCCACGCCTGCAATTGCCGAAGTAGCTCTGGCACAAAAGTAAAGATAAAAGCGCCCGATATCGCCCCGCTTATACTATTTGCGCCGCCGATATACAGATATATTAGATATTCCAACGATTTGAAGAAGGTAAAGTTATCGGGATGGATGTATTGCAGTATATGGGCGTAAAATCCACCACAGCAGCCGGCGAAAAAAGCTGAGAGTGCAAAAACCAATACTTTTTGGTGAGTAGAATCAATCCCCATAATCTCGGCTGCCATTTCGTTATCGCGGATTGCTCGTGAGGCTCGTCCGTAGCTAGAAAAAAGGAAGTTACGCATCAACCACACTGAAATAACGCTGAACCCAAAAACAGTAGTGAAGTTCGTATATGCGGGAATACCACCGACACCGCGCGGCCCACCTAGCGGCTCGGAAACTCGGATTATCGTGCGGATGACTTCACCGAATGCCATCGTAACGATTGCAAGATAATCGCCTTTCAACCTGAGAGTGGGCAAGCCGATTAAAAATCCTGCGCCCGCGGCGCATATTCCACCAATTCCAACCGCGATAAAAAATAGTGGATATCCCAATAATTTTGAGGGTTCACTTAATCCCGCCATTTGGAATATGATAGTGGTGAAAAATACCGCGACATAAGCTCCAATAGCCATAAAACCCGCATGTCCGATGGAGAATTGTCCGGTGAAACCGTTTATGACTCCGAGACTGACAGTCATGACAATGTTGATGGCGACAAACATTATCAATTGGACAATATATGAATTTAGAATCCCGAACCTATACAGGACATCAATGGCGATGTAGATTAGTACGAGCGCGATTATTACTGGATGCCGTTTAATAAAGCCCATCATAACGTGAAGCGTGAAACGTGAAACAATATCACGATGCGATGCCTCTGTTCGCGCGTTATCAGGTCGAAAGCTATCTGGGTGGCATGTTTGCTGCTGGCTGTGCCAGCAGG
>DTYX01000713.1 GCA_012961655.1 Candidatus Poribacteria bacterium | reverse complement strand
CAGAGTGTCCTAAATTAAGCATTCTATAGCCCTTTTCACGCACTATTCGTCCCAATTCATATATTAAAAATTCTGGGAGACCTGCAATATCCACATTACTTAAATTTGCATAAATCGCGAGACACTGTGACGATACAGATGAAGCTATACAGACCGCACTCGGTAAACCATTGACTATTATTATTAATCCATAAATATGTCTGTTGTCCACCATATCGGCGATATACGAAAATAACCAAACATAGTGATTAATAATGGGAGGCCGTACTCCCGTATCACCATATCGCTTTTTATAAGTGCGTTGCCATGCTCGGCAAACACTAATGGCTAAGTGTATGGTTTTGGGAGTGAGGTCTAAATAATCATAATCAAAATGTGAACGAAATCTGTTTAGTCGTAATCGTAGTTTTGACCATTTTCCACTACGTAGCTCTAACATCTCAGGAATATAACAAATAGGTTGTGGATATTTGTACCCCCGGTCTACAAACCCCGCCTGTAAAAACATATTATATTCTACACTATTAAGATAACGTACGATTACACTCTGACATCCTGATTTGTTTATGAACTGCGATGCTAAACGCGCTGCTTTAATGTGTGCATCCACACCCATTGGCCTCACCAAAGTAACTGTTTGAACATCAACATGATCTAGTCCTATTGCCATTAATGTTTGTCCATCATAATATTTATAAGCAGATCGCCCCATAAACTGCATGATAAACGGCCAACTATTTTCATATCTACATGTGTCATTATCGCTCATAAAAAAACGTTCAAACAAAAATCTATCGCTTTTCTCTATTGGTGACACCACATCAGATAACCCTACTCTCGTTATCCATTCCCTGGTTAAAGGACTTATGTTAATTCCAGTCATTGCTAAGCTGCCTCATATGCAGCAACCGCCTATCATTCTGCCAAATTTATTATATTACAACAGCACGAATTCCATTTTGGACGATTACCACAAAAACCACATAAGTTGAAGACGTCTGCCTACAGCTTTCCACCTCCATTGGGTACACAAGCGCGTCCTAAATCGATCTCTTTTAGCGTTTGATTGAGTATTTTGAGGGTATCGTTCCGCTTTTCAGGATTAATCCAACGTACACTAATATTGGCTATCTTGTTACAATAATCACAGTCCACATCGCATGTAAATTTATTACAATCTATCTGCTTAAAATATTCTAAGACTCCATCTAATTTATCATTATCAATATAAACACCAAAATCTAACATGGAATGATGCCAAGATGATTCATCAAAATTTGTGGGTGCGTATGTTTCAAATCGTCCTAAAATATCTGCTAGATTACCCGAGTAGTTTTCTTGTGAATACGCTTTCAGCGTATTCACGAGCCAATTTGTGTTCTTAAACCGATCTACAATTTTGAATCGGTCAAAACCTAATTTGGTATATTCAGATAAATCATTAGGTCGGATAAATCGGCTACGCACAATTTCAGCAAGGTTTTTAGCCATAATATAACGACAATATAGAGAGCAATAACTTATATATGGTGCGTTTTCATTTTGAGATGCATGACCACTAATAACACTATGATATAACTCAAATGGACACTGGTAAATACATGCATCATTAACTAATAGTACGGCATCAATCGCTATTGTTTTACGAATTCGGCTTAAAAGCGAGAAATCTCGATAGATGTTCAGGTCTAGGGTTACCTGATTAGCTCCTAAACTTTGCCAAAAGAGTGCGCGTTGTACGCTATTAATACGGGCAAATTTAGAAATGCTGACATACATGTCCGACCAATGAGATTTAATCAATCTTAATAAATAGGGAGAAGCCACCGTGACACTGGAGACACCAATATCTACCAGCCACTGTATAAAATCGACTATTTTATTATAAAATCCTTGTTGAAATTCACGGTTACCCAAACACGGGGCATTAAGTAAATAGTTCCACTGAATACCCATATCTCGAACACAACGAATATACTTCGCGCAATCTTTGTCCGTAATATCTGGCAACATTGCGGGCGCACGCCCACCACCTACAATATCAATTTTCTTTTTTCCATACAGGCTATATACCGGATAGTGACTAATAACCTCCAATAAAGACCCATCCCAATTGCAAGCTAACATAAATTTTTTCATGATTTATCGGTCCACCCTTTCACATGTTGTCACAAGACAATTCTCCACCTTTCTGTTTGGGAAACGCGGTCGTCCTAAGCGATATGATACTCTGACTTGCGAGGAATTGTCAAAACGATTCAAAACAAGAAGCTGCCACAAATATCTCAGACTGAAAAGGTAACAAATGTTACAGCAAATGTCAATACTATCACGAATCACCCGCAACCAGTAATGGGTTTCGTAAGATTCCTTACGACCAGTGCTGATTTTTGTAATTGCTGTCTCCATCTGAACTTATTTCTTCTTTCCTAAGAAAAGTCCCCACCCGATGCGCCTTTCTGCTAAAGAGCTTACGGTTGTCGTAAAGCCTTTGAGGAGTTCGTCATAGAGTGTTTTTCCAAACTTCTCTACAATTAGGTGCCTCCGACGTTGGAGATTGACAACAAGGCATTCATAGGTCTTTTTCATATCCGCTGTCAAGTCTTCAATTTCTATTATTTGAAAACCTGTTGATTTTAAAATTTGTTCATAACCAGCGAAAGTTTCTGCATAGTGGAATCGCTGTCTATCAAATACCATCCGGCGCGTTTTACTGTCGATTTCTCCCGTTTGTAATAGGTCATCGAATATTAAAATGCCTTCCGGCTCAAGCACACGATAACACTCTTCAATCACCGGGTTTTTATCCCCTGGAACATAGTAAAAGCACGCCTGCGACCAAACGTGAGAAAAGGTTTTTTCACGGAAGGGGAGTTTCCTTGCGGAGCCCATGACGAATTCCAGTCCTTGTAATCCTTCCGAGTCCCTTTGTCTTAGCGCGTCTTGCAGCCGCACGAAACTTATATCTAACCCGACGACATAGGTATCATAGTTTTTTACAAGATACCTATCTGTTGTTCCGCACCCTGAACCTATGTCAAGAATCCTGCTTCCCTTTCCGATATTTGCCTTGTGCGCAAGAACTTCATTGGCATACAGAAAAGCTCTATGTAAATCACAACCAAAGTATTCTAAGAAAATCCCCCAGTGGAGGCATCCATCTTCATCCCAAATTAGCTTATAGACATCGCTCATCTCGTTGTAATAGGCTGCGACGTCTTTTTCCGTATATTTGCGATACATTATTCTCCTTTGATTTCATGACTGAGAAGTTCCGCCCCTCATTTCCTCTTTCTGAGCGTATAGGTCAATCATTTCATATCTGTACCATAAGCGTTTCAATTGGCTCGCATCGAGCTGAAGCGCCTGCGCTTCTGTTTCTATCGCAACTTCAATATCAGAACTTGATTGGCTTGTTTCTTCAATCTGCCTGATTATCCTGAGTTGTCGAGGCGAAAAAGCACTACGCATCTTACAGATTTTCTTAAGGACGTCAAGCTGTTGTAACATTTCCCGCATTTCCTCTTTTCTTTCGACTCTTTCGTCTGGTGTGTCTGGTAGGCTCACTCCTTCTTTAGTTTTCAGGATAGTATCGTCTGTTGGTATGTCTCGCCCCCAATCGTCATCAAAGCGATTGTCAATATCGACTAGGATGTTTTGCATTAAAGCGCTGATGCGCTTGACATCTTTTTCCTCACACTCATCAAAAACGAGCTTTCTTTTTTCCTCCGCTGATAAATCAGCCCATATCGGCATGAAAATATATTTCGATTTCCACTCTGTTGCTGATACGAACTTCCGCTTTTCCGCTATTAATCGCTCTATGTAATAGGAAGCCCATTCCTCCTCAGTTAAAACCTGAAGGAAGAGGGTTTCTAGGATAGAAGCCATGATTTTCTTCCAGACAGCGCGTTTTTCTTGGGAGTCCAGTTTGTTTGAGATTAGCTTGTTTTTGATTGAGCGCCGTTGTTCCTTCCAGATTGGCTTTAAGACCCATTGATACCTTTTCTCGGGAGGCAATTGTTTTAAGAGATCTACCAATTCTGCGAATTGTCCCGCTTTTTCAATTGAAACTGATAAGAGAATTTTATTTAGAATACGTTGGATTTCAGCAGAATTGATTTTTCTCCTATTCATTTATCAAACCCTCCGTCGATAATTCCAACTGAGTGAAATCTAAATCGCCTATCCGGGGCAATAGAATAGGAAGTCGTAATGTTGTGATTAACTCATTCCTAAATCCCCCAAATTCCCAGTGGGCAAATAACGCGCTAACAACACCCTCATCAGTAATGAATATTCGAAACTCGTTGTAATCTTTGGCTGAATCCTTAATCAGACGCTGCCAACGTTCATTAACTTGAGCCAGAGTTAGAGGCGAGGCAGGTCTTTTCAATTGAGTCAGAAAATTGAGGTACTCATCAATGATGATTGGGTTGTAAGGATCCATTTGGTATGCGGCTTCGAATAGCGTCATTTTCCAATCTAATTGTTCTTCGCCATGGGCTTTCTGAAGCAATGTAGAGGCGAATATCAAATCCACAAATAGACTATATTCATTTCTTAACACTTCCAAATCCGCCTCAAATTTGACGTATTTTGATTCGTCTCGACTAATAAGTTTCATCTTTTGAGTCACATTGCACTTCTTAGTCAGATTCGTCTGAATCAATGAAATAGTTTTGGATGAATTATTGATGAATTTCTCTTGGATTTTAGCGTCCTCGTCGAATTCCTTTGTTAATAATTCTACCTTCTTTTTAGCAGTATTTATCTTGTCTTCAAATCGATTGGGAGATGAGTAATCCGTTGGCACAAGAAAGACACTGTCTCCAACCATTCTTCTCCTCATTTTTTCTAATCGGAACAGTTGATTGAAAGTAAGCGCCTCCGATAATTTCTTTCGGGCCTCGTGCTCTAATCGTTTTCTTAAGAGTGCTTTGAAATATACTCCTTGATTGCCGCCGAAGGAGATTTCCTTCAAAGAGCACCCCCGAGACTTCATCTCATCTATAGCCGACTGGGTAACTCCACTTTCCGCAAGCAAGAGATAATTGTTAAATCCAGTTAACGCCTGAGTTAAAAGTTGTTTTACTACTACCCGACGCACATATGCTTGCCCTTCTTCAATGCTTTTTGGCCATTGTTTGGCAGCTTGATCCATCACTCTGTCAGGTGGAGTTTCCGGAATGTGGTCCTTGGTAATCCGAACATTCACGGCATCGCCGGGATAGTTTTCAGTGGCTTTCTGAATTGCCCCGTCTAACGAAAGCAGATTCTGGTAGGTATGGTCATTACGTAATTTCTCAATCGCTTCTGATTCAATGATAAGAGATTTGGGCTCTGTCTCTTTAATCTCCATAAACAACCGTTTGAAGTTTCTGCGCAAATAACGTTGAAATCTGTCTTCATGCCATTTTATCGGCGGCTCTATTGGAAGAACCTCGATGCGTAGGTCATTTCGATATCGATAGGTGCGGATACAGTCTGCCAATTTCTTCGGCAACAATTGCGCCCAGTCTTTGCGTTGTTCTGAGGTAATGGTGAAGATTAAATGGCACTTTTTGATGTATTTGCTGCCCAGATTCATCTCAGAGGTATGTCGCAATAAGTCCCACATCCGATCGCAAAATAGCTTGTAAAATTGGGACGGTTCAGGAGAATCAAATTCGTTAATCCGATGGAAAATGATTGCCGTCGGAGACAGAAGTTGTTCCTTATCAGCTTCCAAGATGTGAGAAATACGTTTTGAAAATAAATTCCATCCCTGGACGTCGCTAATATAGCTTGGATAAATATGCTGCGGATTAAATGGCTTTGCCCAGAGGTCAATCCAAGGTTCAATAGCCATGCCTTCTTCCGCATGGATGACCAAGATGTCCGCAATCGTTGGCGGAATTATTTCTGCAAATTCCTCATCTGACAAATCCTCAATCGGAAAAGCTGTTCTCAATTCATCCAAATTTCCTCCATTATAGAGGGTTACTATCAAGGCAATTAACTTTTCGATGCCCTTTGACCTCGGAGAAGCCCCAAAGGTGTCCTTGAAGAAGAGAAAATCCGCTCCAAGTTCTTTGGTGACTCTTGCAAGATGTGAATAGGCATATTGAGTCACTACGACAATCCCTCTTCCCTGACGCCAGAGCTTGTTTTTCCATTCCTCGTTTTCTTGCAACAACTTTAGGAGGTGCATTCCACCCTGGAAGTTATCATCCCCAGGATTTTCAGTATCCATACTATTAATCCAACGAAGCGACTCTTCGTAGGCGAACGTCTCCAAACATTTATCGTCATCACCGCCCCAACCGAGGTCTAGGATGAGGATATCTAGCTGTACTTTCTTAATATCCTCAACAACCTGACTGAAATATAACCGTTGGGATAGCCGCTTTAAGGCGCACCAACAGAAGTCGATAGCAGGTTCTTGGGAAAGTAGGTCAGTAAGCTTCTCGGCGTATTCTACTTCAAAGCCTATCTCATCCTGTTGCCCCATTTCATCTTGTCCTTGTATCACTTGATTT
The DNA here is from genome assembly GCA_012961655.1 of Candidatus Poribacteria bacterium. Classification (GTDB taxonomy): domain Bacteria; phylum Poribacteria; class WGA-4E; order DTYX01; family DTYX01; genus DTYX01. The sequence goes on along the minus strand of DTYX01000713.1, from coordinate 1,272 downwards.
TCGATACCCATTATTTTGATTTTCATCCCACACATCTCCTTTGGGAATAAAAATTCCGACAGTCGTCCCTCGTTCGCTCTTGATTAAGTCGATGTAGCCCCCTATTTGTCCCATTACTATTTGACATGAACAGAATCCTAGAATTTTTCTATCCGTTTCAAGTCGAAAATTTGATGGATCCTGTCTTATTTGACGCAGTTTTTGCCTAACTTGATCAAACAATCCAATTCCGATACCATTATCAGTACATTCAAGAACAAGATATTTTTCATCAGTTTTTTCTTGGTTATACGTGATATTGACTTGTAAGGGTAACTTAGCTTGACTAATATCCTTAAATTCGAAGGCATGCTTAAATGCGTTGGATATCAGATTATTTAGAACATTTTCAACAACTAGCTCATAAGCTTCGTCAATCTCTAATTCTGCTCTACATTGCTTTAGGTTGTCATACTTGAAGATTATTTGGTATTCAGAGATGTATTCTCTTGGAAACTTTCTACGACGCCGTCGCCGTTGAGCTTCCCCGCATCGCGCTACCAAACCTAATCCATCAGTTCCGAATGCTTCATCGTACAAATTAACCTTCTTCCTTGAGGGTTGTATCTTTTCAGCTTTAAGAATACGCCGGATATACTGAACAAAGTTTGTTTGTGAGCTCTTATTCGACTCCAGCTCATTGCAATATCGCTCAATCCTTTCATCACCCGATTCTTTAGCGATCTTTTTCAGGTCGTCTATAGGGGAACTAATTGGGTCTATATAACTTTGCTGGAAGGTATGCGCTCCGAAAAGAGCGAATATAGCAGCGTACAAATCCGTTTCCCGTTTAAACGAATAAGCTGTTGAAATCAGGTCATAGATGTCAAGTCTATGGAGGTGGATAGTCTGGGGCGGCTCTTCGAAAATGAGGATCAAAACTCGGTCGCTAACGGGAGAGTTTTCAGTCGTTCCCGATGACCACAGGGGGATTAAAATGCCACTACGAGGGGAAACTTGCAAGTGTTGGAAGTCCTCTGAGTCAAAGTGTCGTCGGATTTCCTCAAGGTACCTTTCGAGGTGGCCGGAAAATCCATTTTCAGGGCGATTAACATCATTACGCTGTCCATAAAATTTGAAAATCGGGTCGTTTGACTCAATTGTAAATACGACTGGTTCTTCGAGGTCGAAGTCGAGAAAACAAGTAGAGTTCAGCTCTTCTATTTCATGTTCTTTGAAGTCATACAGAGGATAGGGTTTTTTCTTACCCTCAAACTTTGAACACTCCATGCT
>DTYX01000712.1 GCA_012961655.1 Candidatus Poribacteria bacterium | reverse complement strand
GACATTCAGGTTCAGCGGTTGAGTTAGTGGCGGCGGAAACACGGGGGAAAGCAAAGGCAATCGCCCACCGTAACAATGAATGAAAACGTGCGATTTTTGACTAATGCCAAAGTCGGGGATTGCATCGCGAAGCTCTTCCTCTGAAATGGATAGGTATTGCTCCGTCGTACTGATTGACCGATGCCCCAAGGCTTCCTTTACTGTGTAGAGATTACCTGAATTACGAAATACTCTATGAGCAAAAGTCTTTCTACATGAATGAGATGTGACTTTACCCGTCAATTTAGCGACATTCTTAGCGTCTTCTATAACTTGAAGGGCTTGACGGCGTTTTAGCCTTCCGCCTTTTTGACTGGGGAAGGCGGGAGCATTCTTTTCCGTAGAAAATCCTTCTTGCTTTAACCACTGAATCAATTCCGTGATGGCTGCCTGAGCATCGGAAACAAGAGGGATAGACCGTCCTTCCTTTTTCCCTTTTGTATTCCTGCGTTCAAAGTAGACAGCATCTACCACTCGTCCAAACTGCCACACGTCTTTGACATTCAGGGACAGTAGTTCACTAATTCGTGCGCCACTGCAGCATCCCAGAATAAATAAAGCTCTGTTTCTTACGGCGTACTTGCCAGAAAATGAGTGGACTAAGATAATGACTTCGTCATCGGACAGTTCCCGCGCGCCTTTCAATTTTGACTCCTTCCTGTTTAAATTATCGCTGTTGGGCTTTATTATACTAATTTGGAGAGTAGATTTCAACAAAAATAAATGAGGGATGGAGGTAAAAATTATCTTAAAGGCAAGTTATTCAGAATATTTTGGGATGTAGGATAAATTTAACAGAAGTTCACCTTCGCCACAGTTTCCACCACTTTCTCTTGTTTTGCTGTTCTCTTATATATTCTAAAAGCTTTGTCTGTTGTTCAAACTGGCGTGTCAATTGCATTACGATAACATCATGGCGTTGGCGTTCTTCTGAAAGCTCAGAGGTAATATCTTTGAGCAATTGTTGTGTTTGCTCAAATTGTTCTTTGAAGTAATCTCTCTCATCTTTCAGCTTTTGATTTTGTTCTAGGAGCCTTTCATTTTCTCTTTTTAAACGGTCAAAAAGTGGGTCGATAGTATCGTAGACATCAGTATGGACTGCGTGACAGCCGATTATGTCTGAGTTCATCAACTTTTCTTTTATACCTTTAAGTGTCTGATGTCCTTGCTCCTTCATGTTTATAATTTGCTTAATGAGCTCTAATCCTTGTTGTGTAATATATTTCATGCCGTCTTTGGTGTATACACTATCCTCTAAAAGCTCACCAAAAACCGAGAGATATTTGAAAAGGGTGCTGCGCCCCAAACCAGTAAGTGAGCAAACTTCTTGCAGTCTATACTCTGTGCTTTCCTGTGTGGACATCCAAGACACCTCCTGATTGCTGGATAATACGGAAATTTGTGGTGGTAGTTTCAGATTTTTCTCCATGAGGTAGAAATTGCGAAAAAAACAAGGGGTTTTTTGCCCAACCCCTCGAAAAGGTATATTCCAGAAATTATGTGTTCTATTCCGACAGTAATGAATCGTTTTCCTTGAGATAACGATACACGCTTACCTTTGACAGACCATAGTCTTGCATCAGTGTTTTGATGAGCGTGCCTTGTTTTCGTCTGTGCTTCAGTTGTATGATTTGCTCTGGGGTCAATTTTTTCTTCCTTCCGAAGCGCACCCCTCGCTCTTTAGCTTTTTGAATACCATCCATTTGCCTTTCGGCGCGTATCTCCGTCTCAAACTGAGCAATAGCTGAAAGCATATTGAATAAGAGACGCCCGGTTGCATCACTGGTGTCGATGTTTTGATCAAGCACTTCCAGGTTGACCTGCTTTCGCTGTAGTTCATCAGCAATCTGGCACAGATGTAACGTTGAGCGTGCCAACCGATCCAAACGAGTCACCACCAATGTATCGCCCTCCCTGACATATTCCAGGCAATCCGTAAGCCTGGGACGCCTGCCGTTTGCTCCACTTCTTTTCTCCATAAAGATTTTGTCGCAATGCTTGAGTTTGGAAAGTTGGACATGTAGGCTTTGTCCAACCGAACTCACTCTTGCATATCCAACAAGAGTCATATTAATCCTCCTTGCTTGTCGATCGCTATGAGTTCTTGGTCTATCGTCTTCTGCGCAACGGTTTGGAAGCCGGTGGCTAATCATGTCCCACTCAATGCTGAAGTTATTGGCGCTAATGAACATGAAAGCCATTATGTGTTCGATATTTTGTTCAACAATACAACCGACATACAGCCTGAAATTCATTCTACCGATACACATGGAACCAACGAGGTTAATTTTGCCATCCTCCACTTGTTCGGCTATCAATTTGCGCCACGATACAAGGATATACACGACAAAGTCAGTCAATCCCTCTATGGATTCAACCACCCGAGCCAGTACGGTGAGGACATGCTACTCAGGCCTATACGGAAAATCAACCCTGACCTGATTATCCCAGAATGGGAGAACATTCAGCGGATTATGGTGTCTCTAGCCCTGAAAACGACAACCCAAAGTATCATCGTTTCAAAACTTAGTGCTTATGCACGTAAAAACAAAACCAGACGAGCTTTGTGGGAATACGACAATATCATCAGAAGCCTGTATCTTCTTGATTACATCGATTCCCCGCCACTTCGTAGCAACGTCCAAAGAGCACTGAACCGCGGCGAGAATTACCATCAGTTACGCCGAGCAGTATCCTATGCCAACTTCGGGAAGCTACGTTTCAAAACCGAATATGAACAGCAAATCTGGAATGAATGCGCTCGTCTGATAACCAACTGCATCATTTACTACAACACTACCATTTTATCCAATCTGCTTTCTTACAAGGAGGGGACCGGTGATGTCAAGGGAGCGGCTCTTCTCAAGCAGATTTCCCCAGTCGCGTGGCAACACATCAATTTCTGTGGACGCTATGAGTTCAGCCAAATGTCGGAAGCCATTGATATAGATGCGATTATTCATCAGTTAGCGCAAGTGCCAGTCCAACAAGATATGGTGATGTAATATCTGGAATATACCTTTTCGAGGGGTTGGGCAAAAAACCCCTACTTCATAAATATTCTACTTGACAAATTCCTTAAAAACCTTTAAGCTAATAATAAAAACTTTAACCATTTTTAGTCAGGAGTCTATCAACTTTAGCCGAAATTACCAAAGGATATTTGAAATACGGTGATAAAACATGACATTTAAAAATGTATTTACGACAGGCCAAGCGGCCAAATATTTAAAGGTGTCACCTGTAACTGTATACAACTGGATTAGAGCGGGCAAGTTAGAAGCGTATAAGACACCAGGTAGACAGTACCGAATTGTTTCTGAAGTCTTAGTAGATTTTATGGAAAAATATAACATGCCTATTCCTGAGGCAATGAGTCCCTTTATTACAAAACGTATTTTGGTAGTAGCCGATGATGCAATGATTGAAACTGTTGTCCATCAAGCCCTACAACAATCGGGTTTAAAATATCAATTGAAGGTCGCAAAAAATGGTTATGAGACTGCGACGTGGATGTTAAGATTCCAACCTGACCTTGTCATTATTAGTCTTTTAGCTGGGCGATTAGATGGAATTGAAATCACCAAGCAGATTAAGAGGGAACTGGAAACCAGCGAGAGCAAGATTTTCATTATCAAAGACGGGGATATGAATGCTTCAGTCGAAGCCATTCTTTCGTTAGAAGCCGATGGCATCTTAGATACACCATTACAAATCGAAGCTGTCAAAAAGCAAATCTATCAACTTTTGAGACGAACCCGGACTAGTGAACCATAAGTTATGAGTGGAAGTAATGGTATTGCTTTGGATACTTGGAAGAGAGAGTGCTTTGGTAAGATTGTGTCTGCCTGATGGGGCGGTAGCCGATATGCAGAATATCATTAATATTATCAAGGAGGATTTTTCAACATGAGTGAACATATTGAGAAGCCGATAGAAAAACCTCCCCCAGCAGGGGAATCATGGGAAAGCCACCGACGGCTAGCGGAAGCAGGCGATTTTCAACCTCCTGTGGAATCCAATGAGCAGGCTGCTTTAACGCCGCGCTCAGAAGCACAAGAGAAAATCTTGCAGGCAGAGGATTATCAAATTGAGACTGAATCCCAACAGATGCTCGTAGAAAGCGGTGACCAGCAGCTTCATAAGGACTATGGGGAGTTTATTCCTCCAGAACAACATCTGCGCGATAAGGTTCATTTTCAAGAGAACGCAGAATTCCAAAAACAACTATTGGAACGTGACCCAACTACTAAGCATCCGGATTTAGTTCTTGGTTACTATAACCCCTCGGATGGGCAGATATACATCAATAACGACCAACCAGGCAAGTATAGAACTGTCCTTCATGAAGGCCTCCATAGTTATTCTGTAAGAATTGAACAATCTCTGGGTGAACGGATGAACGAGGGGATGACAGAATATTTTACCGAGCAGTCCGCCCCATTCAATCTGTACGAATCTGGTTACGAGCAGGAGAAAGAGATTGTTTCGATGCTCTCAAATCGTGTAGGCGATGAGACGTTGAAGAGCACTTACTTTACGGGAGATATCCGACCTTTGGAACAAGCTGTTGATGGACAACTTGGCTCTGGTGCTTTGAAGCGCATTCGCGACCTGGTTGAGGAAGGAAAATATGATGAGGCGAGGGTTATCATTCAGCGAGGTATATAGTAGCGCAGATGGCTTTGTCTGCCTGATAGGTGGGTTCTGTCCCACCAGAAGGAAATAGATGGATCAGCCTATTTTTCAAGGAGAATCGTATGATGAACGAATCAATAGTCGACACAATTTTTAACGCTGTTGGAGATGAAGTTACCAATCTGATGGCGCCCCATGAGCGTCAAAAGACACTCTCTCTTTTGCGG
>DTYX01000711.1 GCA_012961655.1 Candidatus Poribacteria bacterium | reverse complement strand
CGTGGTGCAGGTTTCCCAACCTGCATCGCAAGTTGGAAACTTGCGCCACCATTGGTCACCTGAGAAAGTGCAAAAGATTATTTGAAACTCGCTTAATTCACCATTTGATATGTCATTTTGACAGTGGACAAGATACCTTCTGATATTCACGTTTCACGCGGTAATTTCAAGAAAACTTCGTCACAACCTCCTTTGCGACCTTTGCCCAATCAGAGAGACGTTCCGGTCTGCCATTGAGGGTTTGTAATTCGCGTAATACAATCTGGACATAGCATCCTTGTGCGATTCTCATTCCCTCTTCAAGGTGCTGTTGAATCGATGTCATGTCATCTGGGAATACGACATCTGTAGCTTTCTGTCGCCACATAATGGTGTAACGGTCGCCTACAGCGTCAACCACCTTTTCTAAATCTGTCCATGCAGAACAGACAAAAATCCTCAAGTTGGGGATTTTTAGCACGCCATCAATCTTGCGAGTCAAATTCTCACAACAGCCATAGCTGGTTAGCCAGAATTGCGACAGGATGGGAATCTGGTACGATAGCAAGAACTCTTCCCACATCTGAGGCGATACCTCTTGGAACTCCTGGCTTTCGGTATGCCCCCATAGATGGCGGAGAGAAATATGTCCTTGTTGCAAATCCCCGTCGGGCGGGTCGCTACAATACATGGGACCATAATTATTGAGGGTGAGCAATCCGCTCTCTTCATAAGTCTTCTGAGCTTGTAAAACTCCTTCCTGCAGATGATTCATCAAGCGGTGGACTAAATCAGGTCTATCAATCATGTCATACATCAACTGGTCAAGACCGCGCAGGTTCGCCGCTATTCCGCCCAAGCCCGCGCCCAGAGGCGGGCTACAGGTTAGACGAACCTCCATAGTATCGCCCAGTAGTTCACTCATCTGCGATAGAGCTTGTTGCGTTTTGGCTTCATTGTATATGTAGTTGGGAATGGTAAGGCGGTCGAAATCCTCTTCTGATTTGAGCGGTGGGTCAAACTTCCATGCGCCGCCGGAACTTGGAGCGGGAATATGTCGGATTGGAACACCCCAGGTATCGGGAGTATCCTGGTCAAAAACAGCTCCAACCCCCCACCACGGCTCGATAATCGAGTCATCGCCAATCTCTTCTTTGATTAGATGTTGGCGAAACGCCGTTTCAATCCTCCGACAAAGTGGGTCGGTGCAAGTCAGACTATCAGAGGAAAGTAGTTCCGACCATGCCCCCACCGGCCTGCACCATACAGGAGGCCGGTCTGGCTTGCGCAAAGCATTCACATCCCGCCATCTCTTGCGACGAGCTTCATATTCATCACTTGTAGCCAGTGCGACAATTTGCTCGGCTAACTGACGCACAGTGTCATAATCTCGCTCTTGCTCTAATGTCATTTTGGTATCTCCTCTCTTTTATAAAGGTACTGTCAAATATTAGCCACAAAATCATTCAGAAGAACACGGAATGAAAACCCTTTTTTTCTTTTTGCCGGTACTGTAAAACGCTAAAGTCATCGAAACTATAATCAAGAGTTTTTTTAACAAGATTTTCACCTCCTTCTCTCCGAGCATCTCGATGAATAATCAAGAGTTGCTATATGCCCATGTAAGACAAGTAAAAAACTTTGCCAATGTTCCTGTCAATTTGTCATTATATCATAATCAGATACAGAAAACAATTAATTTCTTACAAATTCGCAAATTCCCCACGCGGAAAAGTAGGGCGGTTCATGTAGCCGATGCCGAGTCTGATATTCGGCATTCCGAGCTTCAGGCTCGGAATTTGCCAAAATTCGGGCATTTCAAAGCAGCTGAATTCCCGAAGTCTTGCGACTTCGGCTACGGGAATTCTATCATAGTAACTACAAATTCATTGGAGATTGTAAACCGATTTTAAGTCGTGTCGTTGCCTGTTTTTACAAGTAACAGGAGGAACAGCGCGCAACACTATTTTTACTTAGGAGGTAATCATGAAACGCGCAGTTGTTTACGCAACACTTGCCACCATAACTTTCATTGTTTTCGTGCTAACTATATCCTTACAGTCTATCGGTGAAGGGGAAATGGCTTTCGGTGGTAAAGAGGACATCGCATTTGCCAACAAAACATGGCAAGCGATGGCGGGCTACGACAAGTGGCCAATGAAGTCAGCCGTCTATCCAGGTGAATCGCCACACGGCAAATTTTTGCGACTTTACTACAATATCGTGAATGTGGACAAAAAGCCATACCACGTTATTATTAAAGATAACTTCGGCGGGGAAGACGCCACCCTCGAGAAAGTTTCCGAATCCCCGAAGAAGTATCTGGCTGCCGTTACTGTCATGGTCCAGCGCGAGGCCGGATATGACCCAGATAATAACGACTGGTTCTGGGTGAAATATAAGGCTGACGGAACCGTCGATAAGAACCCCATGGGTATGGCGCTTGCCGGTCGGGTGGGGAAAGGTATGGATGCGGGTTGCGTTCCGTGCCATTCAAAGGCGCAAGATAATGACTGCTTTTTCACCAACGATAAAAAGATGTGATACCGTTCGGATCTTTTAATATCTTGCCTTCTTATGCAGGAGGTTCGGTGTGTCTTGAATTTCCTGCATAATTTTTTCAAATAGAAGTGTTCTGTGAAATAAATTATGGATTGGTTTGTAGTAAGGCAATTCATT
>DTYX01000710.1 GCA_012961655.1 Candidatus Poribacteria bacterium | reverse complement strand
GGACTGACGCGCAATGCGCTACTACAATCTCTCAAATCGCAAAAAATGGAATACCTTTTTTCGAATTTACTTAAAAATGGACAGAGAGAAAACTTCTCCTAAAATCTTAATCAAGTAAGTGAAGCAATATCCATACGCACATTTCGAAATGTCCGACGAGCTTTACGAAAGCGTCGGATTTCGCCCCAGTGGAGAAGAAGAGATTAACCTCATGAAGGATAATTGGAAGGAGATTAGAATGTTTCAGGAGAGAATTCGTATTTTAGTTGACCGGTCGCGGGATTTAGGTTGGTCAGGTGAACTGGTGGACATGGAACCTGATACTGCGAAAAGCAACGGATTTTCACCACTTCATCCTTGAGCAACCAAAGACTCAACCACTTTCATCAACTCCTCCTGACTTAATTCACCGATTAGAACAAAGCGCAGATGTGTCTGTTCTTTTTCCTTACTCATTTTCCAGCGCAAAATTCTGATATGTCCCTGGTCGATGAAGGATATAGGAGTATTTTTCACGGTGATGCTTTTGGGCTTGCCGCGTCTGAATCGACCGATTCGGCTGCGCCTATCTCTGAAACTGTCTTCCTGAACCCTCTGATTCTGTCTCTCTTCCCTTTCTTCACCCACCCTGGATACAAACAGTGAAAAAACTGTCAAGCCATCGGTATATCTGAAGTGAATCGAGGGATTACCGCGGAAGGTAATCACAGAAATGCTCTGCAATTGAAAACCGAGAGGTAGATAAGAGGGTTGAGGCAATGGCGCGCTGAATTGTTTTTCCGCCTCGGCAAAACTGAGCTCCTCACTCTGATAGGGCATAGGTCTATTAAGCTCTCTCTCCGATTGTCTCTTTTCTTGATACTGTTCCAATTGCTGCGCAACTGACCTACTATCATAATCAATCGTTGTATAGACATAGAGCGAACTAAGTTTTGCGGTGATGTCGTAATTTTCCACGCGCAGGATAATATAGTGTTGAGCATCGAGCCAAACCCTTTTCCTCGGACGCGCGTCAACTTTGGGGTTAATTATCAACTGATAGGTATTTTGCCCTGCTATCGGTTCGCCTGCTTTTACCTCAATAGTATAATTGCGCAATAGAAGTTGGGTATCCATCTCCCAGATATCTTGGAGCTTGCGCGGCGGTGGAGGCGGCAAAATTCTCCGCATCCTATCACGCAGTGGCCTTACATTTACCGGTGTCAGCAATTCGACAAGATGCGTGGAATGAGCTTGATGAATTACTCGCTCCTCAAACGCTTCCACTGTCCTAAAGGACGGGGTTAAAGCTCTGCCTTCGCGTGCTGGGAAAGAAGACCAAAAGATAACTACTCGCTTGCCAACGTAATCGACTGTGGTTTCTGATTCAACCGCTTTGCTAAGCGCCTCCGCTGCAGATGGGAATTGGGATGATAAATCCGCTTTTGCGTCACGAACTGCTGACAAAACGCAAGCGATTATCATTAGAAAATACCAGGCGGTAAAAAGTTCTTTGGTGGAAAATCTTAAAGGTATTCGGTTCATATTTCATCTTCTCCTAAGTAAACACTTAAATAAAAGTCCAGTTCTGAACTGTAATCCGACTGCTGATTCTGTTCAGTTGCTGTAGTATCTATGTTTTGCTGCTCCAAATTGATTACCTCGTCGGGCGCAAGCATCTTTTGAGAATAATACTGGGTGTGCGCTGTTAGGTATACATCCATTTGAGTGTACTCTGAACTGACTTCCGACGGTTTATGCAGGAATACCCGAAGAGATATAAAACCAACGATTAGCGCTATTCCAATAATGGCAGCCGCCGGCTTTACGATAGGATAAATTCGCTCCCATGTCCATCGCCGTCCTATCGCTAAAGGAGTTTGTGAGTGAGGAGAAATATTCTCTAATCTTGCGTTGAGCGCAAACCACAAATCTCCAGGAGCAGTTTGACGTAATGAGGCAACGCTGTCGCTTGTTTCACGAATCTCCGCCAAAAGCGAGGAACACTCTTCGCAGATGCGAAGATGTTTGTCCACTCGCTGTCTCCGGCGTTGGGACAGTTCATCATCTAAATATGCGGATAATTGTCTCTGAATTCGCTTATGTATCATTTTCGTTCCTTTCATTCAAAGTTGACTTTGGGAGGATGGAGACCAACCAAACTAGCTTGCTAACCTTTGAACCCTCTGTCTCAGTTCCATACGAGCTTCGTGCAATCGAGATTTGACCCGTCCGGTGGAACATTTTAGAACTTTTGCCAGTTCGTCATAGGAGAGACCTTCCATTTCTCTGAGGACAAGGATTGTTCGATGAGCATCCTTCAAGTTTGCTAATGCCTGCTGTACCTGACTTTGCCGCTCTTTTTTCAAGAGTTCGTCCTCCGGGGTATTGACCGATGGATTCATCTGCTCATAGCGTTCTGTGAGTTCAGTGGTGTTCGCATGACGTTTTTGTCGTTTACGTCTCTCATCCAGACACATATTTACAGCAATGCGATACAACCAGGTGGAAAAATTGGATTTGAAACGAAATTGGTTTATCTTCTCGAAAATACGGAGAAACACTTCTTGCGTCATATCCTGAGCATCTTCTGTATTTGACAGCATGCCATACGCGACGTTATATACTGTATCTTTGTACTTCAAAAAAATCTGCTCATAAGCATTTCTGTCGCCTTGCTGACATCTTTGGATTAATACGCGCTCTTCGTTATCCATACTTAATTACCATATTCCATCGACATTCAGAATTAGAAACCCAATAAATGCTGATTTAACGCTCTTCATTGAATTAAGACGCTAAAGAAGCAATTGGTGTTGAATACCTGTCCCGAGAATCAGGGCGAATACAGAAGTTCTTGTATTCACCCTTATATCTCTTCAATGATTACCAGTTCCAACGAGGACCTCTACCCATACCATAATGGCCACCGCGACCGCCTCGGTAACCGCGCCCCAAATGACCGGCGGGGGAAAACCGCAGTCTTTGTTCTTTGGTTAGTATCTTTGCCACGTCAAGACGATGGTAAATCATATTCTCTTGTAGTTGAGTTCGTAAGG
>DTYX01000709.1 GCA_012961655.1 Candidatus Poribacteria bacterium | reverse complement strand
TAACTTGCTAACTTTATATGAGAACAAGCAAGCCTAAACCAGTATAATAGGTCCAAAGCCAACTTACAAATCAATGCTAAAATGATACCAATTCGACTTCGAGCCCACTGTCCGGCCACTGCTGGCATCTACGCGCCAGCGGTATTCCTTGCCATCTTCTAACGGTTCAGTCGCTCGATTATCTTCGTTATAGGAGAGTTGGAGCGCATCGAAGGGGAATATCTCATGACTCTTCCAAGTCTCTCGCCAGGGAGTTTCCTGCTCTTCGGTGTTGACAAATACCCGCACGACGTAACTCTGCGCGTTGTTGACCTCCAGCCATTTGAACACTGGCGAAGCAGTTCTTACGACTGATCGATTCGGCGGCGCCATCAAAGAGGCTTTGTGCAATAAAGTGTAAGATATTATTTGTGACATATTGCTTTCATTTTTGCTTTCGTCAACAGCGGTGACGCGGTAATAATATTTTGTCTCCAATCGCACGTCCGTATCTTCATAAAACAGTTCATCCTTGGGCAAAGTAGCGATTAGTTGATAGCCTTCATCTGATTGAGTGCTGCGATAGATTTTATATTTAGCTATATCATTTTCATCGTTTGCATCCCATTCGATATGGATGCCATCAGTTTCCACCAAAGCGTAAGGCTCTCGCTCATCATCGGAGATTGCTGGGTTATATAGATGAACTTTAGGCGGCAATGGCGCTTCCGAATCTTTCGCATTCTGAGTGGGCTCGGATTCACAACCTGCGAGCCATGAAAAGGATGTCAAGCTCAAAAATATAAGAATCCAATATTTCATTTGACCCTCCGTTTCTCGTAAAACACAACACGTCATACGTGAAAAATTACGTTTCACGCAATATAAGACTCACTAAGTTTGTTTGATGAGTCATCTTTCACATAGCAACTGCTCTATCTCCGTGATTTCATCTATTCGTCTGATATGGCGTTCTCCGTGTGAGAATTCCGTCTCCAACCAGGCGCGAACGATGTCCATGGCTAACGGTATTGCCGTGATTCTGGCGCCGAGGGCGAGGACATTTGTATCATTATGTTCGCGTGCAATCCGAGCCATATCTGTGTTATAACATGCGCCGGCGCGAATGCCTGGCGTTTTGTTCGCCGCTATCGAGATGCCAATTCCCGTTCCGCAGATGACGATGCCTCTATCGCATTCTCCTGAAGCGACGGCTTCTGACACTGCTCGACCGTATATCGGGTAATCCGTGGATTCAGAACTGTTAGTGCCAAAGTCCTTATATTCGTATCCCGTATCTTTTGAAAACTTTTTGAGTTCTTCTTTCATTTCAAAGCCGGCATGGTCGCATCCAATGGCGATCTTGGCTTTGTGGGGTTTTGGCTCTACTGTCTGCATTTGAGTAACCTCCTAGTTTTACTTCGTCAAGTTAATGAAAATTCGCAAACTCTTGATTACAAAAACGTGAAATCTCCCTTTAACTTCATTTTTTGATATTTCTCCGATTCTTCCGGGTTATAAACCCGAATAGCAATGATGACAGCATGTTTTTTCTGGATGTCCCAACAGAATCTTTGCACGGCATGTCGGACATCTCTGATTTCATCCTTTGGGACATTAAACAGTGTGACAAGTGCGTCAGCGTCTGGATAGGCATTGGTGACCAAAGTGGTTATAATAGGAGTGCATTCTGGGCAAAGTTGGTGAGCATAAGGTACAGTGTCATGTTCCCATCTCATTCCACGAGTGTGTCCCTCTCTTGAGATTGGTATGTCAAAATAAATCAGCGCCGCCTGCCTCAAAACAGAACCGCGCCATTTCCAGGCTGTTTCTTGCTTTTACTAACAATTGATTTCCCCTTCATTAACCACAGATTACACAAGATTACCACAAGATTTTTTTCTTTTTTTGTTCTTTTTTTGTTC
>DTYX01000708.1 GCA_012961655.1 Candidatus Poribacteria bacterium | reverse complement strand
TCTGTGTTTAATCGGTGTTAATCCGTGGCTGAAGATGTTATCAGAACTTATTTAACAATGCACTACGATAGCTGTCAAAAGCCCTTGCCCAGAACATCACAATTTCTGCATACTTAGAGGAGATGCTCCTACTCTCTCATCATAAATTCTCCTCATGAAAATATCTTTGAGGTGAATCATCGTTCCTTCAATATACTCTTTCACTATTGTATCTTCAAATAGATGACCGCCGAAAGCATTATTATTTTTGTCGGCTATTGTTATATGGATGTGCGGAACTAAAACGTCGTTTTCCATTGATATGGAGCCGCTACCCGATGTTAATTCCAATCCGCCATCATATTCTGCCACTTCAAATTCACCTTTTTCGGTGTTATACCAGCCGATTCTAGCTTTTTTCAAAGTGCCTATCATCATCAGCACCATTCCACTGACTATCCCATTATTGAGAGCGATGCTTTTTATATTTTGCATCAACTCACCATCAGCGCTGATTCTAAAGGCAATGAATTCAGCGACGCTTTTAGCGGACACATTTAAATCCTGAAGTCTGTAGTGCTGTATATGTGGCTTTTCATGTTGAAGCATCCTTTTTCACCTCCCGAATTTCCTCATCGAAGGCTATGACTTAGTGCCACAAGCTACTTCGCACTTAAGTCTCTCATAAGTGGGCAAAGCCGTCACAAGAATCGGGGGCGGATAAAATATATCTTTCGGAACTCACTCCACTCGTAGGCTTGAAAATATGAGCTTTGAGTCCTTTAAGTTCACGAGCATAAAATCATACCATCTTTTCAACGGCAATCAAGGAAATAAGCCTTCAATAAATTCTCTTTTCCTTAGTCTGTAATATCTGTAATTCTCCCAAGACACATCCGGCGGCACTAGATGGTCGGTATGAGGGATAAATCCACCGCCCTCAAGTAGCGGTTTGAGCCTTAAAAACTCCTCATCTATCGCCTCTTTCCCAGCGATGAGGGCGCGTTTGTCGAAATACCCGCGGATGGCGACTCGCGTCCCGAATTGTTCAACTATCTTGTAGGCGTTTGTATGAGCGGCTTCAACGGGAAACATCACGTTTATTCCACCTTCAAGCCAAAGCGGCACAAGCTCATGGATGTTCCCGTCGCAGTCCAAAATATGGAACTCACAGCCGCATTCTTGCCGCAGGAAATCCGTAATCCTTTTATATCTTGGCACCATAAACTCAGCGAACATCTTCGGAGAGATAAGCGGTCCTTTGTTAAAGCACATATCCTCCCACCACGTTCCCAGGTCTATCTTACATTTTCCGGCGATGTTTTCGAACAGCTTCAAGGTGAGATTGACCAGATGGTCCATCATCTCTCCAATCCATTGTGGGTCGTCGTAAAAGACCATAGATATCCGTTCGACACCCATCCAGTTTCTGAGCCAGCCGTAAATAGAGCCGCAGCCGATGGATATCGGATAGTCAGCGTCAAATGTCAGTTTGCAAAGCTCATCAAGATTTTCGGGAATGCGCCTGGGGGTATCGGGGTCAAGTTTTTCATCACGGATGCGTTCCCAATCCTGGCGTGTCTCAATGGCATATCGGAGGTATTTCGGTATCGACGCTCCGAGTTCCGGCCTCATCATCTCAACCGTCGCGCCATCGCCATCTTGAACTACGATATGGTCCCCCTTCTCTTCGAGCACTTTGTATTCAAATCCGGGAAGAGGTCCGATGTTTATATGAGGGCTTGGACCGTATTCGACATCATCCGTATGGAAATATTGATTTATCGCTTGCCAGACGCCTTTGTGCTTCTCAGGCAATCCTTCCTTATGCCATCTAACGACAGTCTGTTCCCATGCTCCGAACTCATAATCGGGAACTCTATCAACCGGTTCATATCTCAGAGTTTTAAGCAACCTTTCACGATGAGTCATTTTTCCCTCCTACAATAGGTGTGATGTAAACATATCCCTGATAAATGCGGGCAGGACGACCTCCAAAAAGGAAAGCCAACTCCTACGCTAAATTATCAAAGACTTGTTTAATGTGAAGCTTGGATGTCCCAGTGTGATATCACGCTTTACGTTTTACGCATTTTCTCTGTCAATCACAGTTATCGCTTCGACCAATTCATGGGAATTTTTCCCTTCCCGCAAGCGGGCGAGCAAATTTGTATCTCGAATGAGACGCGCAGTCCTGCCGATAATCCTGAGATGGATGCCCCTTTGGTCAATCGGCCCCGCTGTGACGAAACAGATGTCCACTTTTGACCTATCCGGGGACAAAAAGTCAATTGGCTCTTGAAGTGTGAAGATGCCGAAGAAAGTATGCTCGGCGTCTGGGATAACGACGTGCGGCATGGCGACTCCATCTCCCATAGCGGTATTTTGAATGCGCTCCCTTTTCCATAAAGCCTGCTCTAAGATATTAGCATCAGCGATGCCAGTATTCCTCTCAAAAATTTCTGCGATGTGTTTAAAGAGAGATTCCTTGCCGCGGCATGAAACCCTGGCTTCGACAGCGGCGGTATGCAGAAATGGGAAGAGACGGAACCCCTCTGCGCTGATAGAGGCGGGTACAGCCTTGGCGACTTCATGGGAATAGAAACGCGGACTTTGAACCCGGAGCACAGAACAGGCGGCCCTTTCCCCGACTTTGTCTTCAAATGACATTGAAAAGATGCGCAACAAACGATGTTCAGCCGGAGCGCCAATTATCAAGAGGTCACAATTTTCAGTCTCCGCCATAATTCTTTCCAGCCGTTTTTTTGCCCGTATAATCCGACTCTCTATCTCCCTGATGGAGAATTGCTCAAGCTGTCTGTGATATTCTCTAACCTTTTCAAGCTCAGCGTCTGAAGTATCTTCATCTGCTACATGCAGAAAGAATACTTCAGCGTCGCAAGCCACGCTCAGTCGGTCGGCGACGTGAATTAAAAGAGCATCGTAAGGGCCCGGTTCCATCATTATCGCAATCCGCTGAATCTCTCTAAAATTCCGTTTGAGAAATTGAGCCACGTTGCATGGCGCATGATGCAGCCACCAATAGTTGTGCGCTCTGATGAGAAAATTCCAGAAGGACTTCTTCTGCCAATCCATCAGTATCCAGGCAACGCCGAGTTCTCGCGCCTGTCGGAACAGAGCCAGCTTGGCATCGTGGGTAGCAATGCTGTCAAGGGTCAATTGTTCAATCCATTGACGCGCCGCCCGTTGAAATTTTGCCGAAAAGGTCTCGGCATCCGTATCTTTAATAGCGTCAAGGATGGTTTGGTCGGGCGCCTCATCGAAGTATACCGGATGAACGACATCACTTGGCAAACTGAAGAATAGGGAAAGCCGAATGCGAGCTTCTATCTCAGTTTCATCTTCGTCACCGAAAAAGGGAACTAAAATCTCTTTCCTGCCATCTTTTCTTGCAATGATATCGCTTGCTTCTCGCAGGGATTCGATCTGTTCTTGCGTTTGCGCCAAAGCGCCCATTCGGTCAACACGCCCGCGAGCATAAAGGAAATACCACACCGCCCCAAAAAGAAAAATGCCTGCAACTCCCATCATCGGCAAAGCGCCTAACTTCAAAAGAAGTAGAAGCGGCAATCCAATGCCCGCTAGTTGCATCCACGGATACGCCGGCGAACAGAAAGTCGGCCTATACCACTCGGCATCGCTCTCGCGGAAAATTATGACAGATAGATTTTCCAAACTGTACACTAAAATTTGAAAGGCGCTGGCGAGTTTGGCGAGGTTCTCGACATCGACAAATGCGATGAGAAGCAGCATAACTCCACCGGTGAGGAGGATAGACGGATAAGGTGTCCGCAATTTTGCGTGAACGGCTTTCAGGAATTGAGGCATGAGCATGTCTCGACTCATGGCGAAAGGGAAACGAGAGGATGAAAGAACCCCCGCGTTCGCCATAGATATCAGCGCAAGCACGGCGACAATTGCCCAGATGCTCTTCCCAATCGAGCCGAAAATTGTTCCGGCCGATGTCGCGACAGGAGTGAAGTCAGTTGCCAAATTTTCCAACGGAACTGTTCCAATAACAACGAAGACGACAAGGACGTAAACTAACACCATCACCGCTAAAGAAACAAGTATTCCGAGGGGGATATTCCTCTCAGGGTTTTTCACCTCCTCGGCGATGCTGGCAATTTTGGTTACGCCAGCGTAGGAAATGAAGACAAATCCTGCGGTTGCGACAACTCCCATCCAACCATGAGTGGTAAACGGCGAATAAAACTCCCTTTCCAAAGATGTGAAACCTTTGCCAACTAAGAGGGCGAGCGCCATAAGCACACAGAGGACGATGCCGGTTTGGAGTTTCGCCGTCTTTTTGACCCCGGCGATGTTGAGACCGATGAGACCAACGCAGAAGGCGATGGCAACATACTTAACCGGCAAGGACAGTAGGAGCGCCAAATAAGCCCCGAGCCCAACTAAAGCAAACGCGCTTTTTAAAAACAGGGAGAACCATGTTCCGATGCCACCGACGGTGCCGACAAAGGGGCCCATACTCCGGTCCAAGTAGATATAAGTTCCGCCTGAAGTCGGGATGGCAGTGCCAAGTTCCGCCTTACTCAAGGCAGCGGGGAGAACTATCAAACCCGCCAGGAGATAGGATAAAACGACGGCAGGACCGGCTTTTGCCGCCGCAATACCAGGTAAAACAAATAACTCAGCCCCAATCATCGCTCCGACGCTGATACTGAAAACCGAAAGAAAGCCGAGACTTCGTTCAAGTGTTTTTCTCATTCAGAATTCCTCCCGTGTCAAGACATTCTTCTTTCCGCACTCTGACCCTTTCAATCCTGTTATTTTCCACTTTCGATATGATAAAGACAACAGAACCATAACCGAGTTGGTCGCCTTCTTGGGGAATGTAGCCCAACTGCTCTAAAATTACGGAGTTTAACTTTACATTTCGATTGCCCGGCAGAGTCACATTCATAATTCTCTCTATCTTTTTCATCCGGACGCTGGCATTTACCAGCAAATCGCCGTTTTCGAGCATTTCGATGTCCCGGTGTTCTTTGTCATGTTCATCGCGGAGTTGTCCGACAATCTCCTCGAGCAAATCTTCTAGCGCGACTAATCCTGACACCCCGCCATATTCATCGACGATAATCGCGATATGTACGTGCTTTTCCTGAAACAGTTTCAACAGTTCATTGATGTTCTTCGTTTCCAGCACAAATATCGCTGGACGCATCAACTCTTGCACCGTTCCTTGTAACATGCGGTTCTGCGACAACAGGTCTTTCACATACAGGATTCCGACGATATGGTCGACGCTGCCCTCCGCCACTGGAATACGGGAATAACCTGTTTCTATGGCGCACTTTAGCGCCTGTTCTATCGTTGCTTCACTATCTAGCCAACAGATATCCGTGCGCGGCGTCATGATTTGCTCCGCTGTGGTGTTTGCCAAATCGAACACACTCTCAAACATGGCTGCTTGCTCCTCTTCAACGATGCCCTCCTCTTCTGCCAAATCAATTAAGGCATGGAAATGTTCTGCGGTAATCGCTTCATCGGACGAAAAGGAAGCCCTCGGGGAAAGCCGGATGATTAACTTCGAGATACCAATAAGGAATTGGTTCAACGGAGTCAATATCTTCGCTAAGACGTTCAGGACAGGGCTGACCAAAAGCGCCAACTGTTCCGCATTCCGTCGTGCAAGCGTTTTGGGAACCACCTCTCCGAACACCAAAATTAAAGCTGTCATCGCAATGATAACCACAGTCACACCGTGACGGATGCCGATCTGAATTGCCAGTGCGGTAGCGAGTGAAGAGGCTGCAATATTTACCAAGTTGTTACCGATTAAAATCGTTGTGAGCAAGCTATCCGGGTCATTTTGCCAATGAAGCAGGCTTTTCGCCCGTTCCCCCTTTTCGCGAAAAAGGCGTTTGATTCTCAACTTAGTCAACGCCGTCAGTGCTGTCTCGGAACTTGAAAAGCACCCAGAGAGCAGAACTAAGACGAGCAGCAGACTAAGCTGAAAAACTAAGTATAAGCTCACTTGTGCTTCAACCTCCTTTGGGGTTTATGCTATTCAACAACCATTACTATCAAAACGATGTCCCCAAGCTAAGATGAACCTTACCTTCCAACGCTGAATCCCCTCTCGCCAACCCGTAGTCCAGACTCATCAAACCGCCTTTGGATTCCAGACGCATCCCGAAGCCGTAGCCGATTTTGAGCGATTCAAACGTATTTGGACGGTCAATTTTGGACACAGTTCCCAAATCTAAGAAGAGAAAAATCTGTGATGTCCGTCCCATAAGGAAACGATATTCGATGTTCGCATATAGCCGGCGCGGCCCTCTGAACCAATCCTCGTTGTAGCCGCGTAATGTGTTGGCGCCGCCCAAGTAAAACAGTTCTGTGGGCGGAATATTAAGGCCCCACACTGAAGCTGCATGCAATCCAACCGCGAGAACTTGCTTTTTCCAAGTTTGGAGATATTGATTAAAATCGAGCCAGAGTTTTTTGAGTTTGAAATCACCTTGTGATATTTCGAGCGCGATTTTATCGACGCGACCGCCGGTTGGGTTGAGATAGTAATTCCGGCTGTCGCGCTCTAAGCTGAACTTCAGACCGTATTTGACACCGCTTTGAGAATTATCGCCCAGAAACATTCCAGCCGGTAAGTCAATCCGTTTATAGGTGAGAGCTAAAGCCCCTTCTAACCGCCTAATCAGTTTTGTGCCGATTATCAAACTTCCCGACCGCTCTTTTGAAACAGCATCAGTATACTTTTCTGTCTGTTTCAGACTGGAAAACTCAACCCCGATTTGCAACGGTTTGCCAAAAACCCAGGGCTCTTCGTATCCGAATCTGTAAAGGTCAAGCGCCCCCGATTTCCACAAGAGGTTGAGACTTCTGCCTGTGCCGAGTAGATTGCTTTCGCTCGCTTCAATAACTCCTGTCAACTGAGGTTTTTCATCCAGGCTCGTCGGCGGGGCGTAACCCAAGACGCCATTGAAACGTCCGGTTCGCGCTTCGGTAACTTGGGCGTTGAAAATTACCTCATCAGGTTTTGCGCCCTCCTGAAGCAGATTAGGACTAACCTCGTAAAAGTAACCGAGATTATTCAAGCGCTGATAACTTAGGTCGATCTTTTCTTGAGCGTAAATATCGCCCGGTCGGATTGGCAACTCACGCAGGACGACCGATTCTTTGGTCTTTTGCAGACCTTCCACCTGAACCTCGCTGATTTTCACCAACGGACCTTCATCAACCATCAGCTTTAGATTCACAACGCCGCTCTTTTCATCTACGTCGAAATTAACCGGAGAGACTTTGACCTTTGGATGCCCATGTTCGCTATACAGTTGTAGGATTCTCTCGATACTGTCGTTAAATGCGGCATCGTTGAAAAAATCTCCCGCTTGCAAACGCAATTCGCTTTTTAACTCTTCCTCAGTAAACAGCTTATTGCCTTCCAGCGAAATCGTCCCTATTTTGAGCGGTCTGCTTTCCCGAATCTGAAGCGTTACGATAATTTGAGCCAAAGATGAATCTTTGGGCGGATATTCAAATCGCGGTCTGATTTCGGCAAAAAAAACACCTCTCTGGCGGTATTCATCCAAAATTTTGAAAATCCCCGCTTCAAGAGTGTCTTTTTGAAAATTTTCCCCGGGTTGGACGCCAATTAGACTGGACAACTGTTTTTGGCTTAGCAAACGATTGCCTTCAAATTTGACCTGCCGGATAATATATTGTTGCTTTTCTGATGTTTTTTTATCGATAGCTTCTTCGGCAAGGATATTGCCAACAAAGTGAGAACAGAGGATAATTATTAATAAGCAGATTAAAGGTATAATGTAAACAAGTTTTTGATAATTTGACATGAGACTTCGATCTTCCTGTGTAATATTACTTACTGACATTTCCCTAAGGGCGCTTTCCCACTTCCCACTTCCGATGCCATCCGTGGAAAT
>DTYX01000707.1 GCA_012961655.1 Candidatus Poribacteria bacterium | reverse complement strand
GGACAAGGCTTTCCCAGCCGACGGTGAAGCTGCCTGGAACGAACTGGTCTTTGAAGCCGCAGTGCATCGTTCAGCGTTGAATGATGGCGAACGCGTGCTGCTGGCAGAGGTAGAAAAGGCCGCTATGGGCTAGGTGATTCATACTGCTTGGAAATTCCGTAGGGGATGCTCAAGAACAGATGGGCGGCGCCTTGTGTCGCCCTTCCGAAAAACTCAGTTTCGGAGTATTGGTTCATATTGAAATTGAAGGAGATTATATGAAAATCACCTGGAAGCAAGGAAGAGGAATGCCCACATTCGTTAAAGGTGGAGCTATGGGCATTGTAGATGGCGTTCCTGTCTATGCCGCAGGCTGCACCTATCCGTGGCGTGAGACGGAACAAGCGTGGCATTGGGATGCAACGCGCGGAGATTGGTTTCCTGTGGAACCCTGTCTGACTTTGGGCAGAGCTTCAGTCATGAATACACGAGCATACAGTCTCTATTAGTTAAATTTTTCTCGTGCGACCTCGAGCAGGGCGAGGATATTATCCGCCGGCACATCATCCTGAATGGATTGTGCCGGCGAGAGGATATAACCGCCGCCTTCCGCCATCAACTTCCGGACCCGGCGGGTTTCTTCGCGTACTTCAGCCGGCGTGCCGTAGGGAAGCGTCCTCTGGGTACTGATGCCGCCCCAGAAAGCGAGTTTATCGCCGTAATCTTTTTTCAGTTTCTCGATTGACATCGCCTCGGGTTGAACTGGATTGAGGACATCCAGACCCATCTCGACTAACGATGGGATGATAGCTTCGATGCAGCCGCAGGAGTGAACCCAGACATCCTTCCCGTAGGCGTGGATGAGGTCGTATTCCTTCTCCTCGCCGGGGCGGATTAACTCCTCCCAAGTCTCCGGCGACATAAGGAGTCCTCGTTGCGACCCCCAATCACTTCCCAGGAGCACGCCATCAATCTCCTCTAGGGAGAGGATATTCTCAAGCATAACCAGATTTTTCTCGATAATGGTATCAAGAAGTTTCTGGGCAAATTCCCAATGTCCCCCGAGGTCTGCGAGAAAATTTTCAAACCCGCGGGAGAAGTAAGCTTTTTCAAAGTGACTTCCATAGATTCGCACAAGGAAATATTTATCCGATTGCTCTCTTCTCTCCTTCAGAGATTCCATGAAGGAAGGATAACTACCTGTACCGATAACCTTGGCTGGCGAGAGAGGCGCGTCCATCTCCTTCCAGTCTTTACCCAATTCGTGCCATGTCCACCACGGCGGAGAAAAACTCTCAACATCGTTATCCAGAAACTCCTCTGGCGTCTGTGAATTAACCCGACCCTTGATAGCCCCCCAAGCCTCAGAGGTAAAGTCAATGAGGTATGGAACGCGTTCTGTTTCTCTGTGTTCTATTGCTGCTTTGACTAATTCTCGTCTCGTCATTTCTTTTAATACCTCCACACTGGAAGACCGAGAGGATATACCACCCACAAGCCACAACTATTTAAAATGCCCGGTCCGTAAGAAATACTTGCCTTACGCCGTAGTTGTGAATAACTCTTCTTTCAAAATGAAATTATACAACATGAGTTTCATATTTGCAAAGGAAATCCGGAACCTTAATCGCTACTTCTTTAGTCAATAAGGAACTTGAAATACCGCTGGCTCACGTCAAATATTAGTGCAGGCTGTAACCTGTGGTAATCCAAAACCGTTGTTGAATGAAAATGAAGGCGCTTGCGACGCTCTGCAACTTTCCGAAGTCTTGGGACTTAGGCTACGAATTTCAGGTGAACTTTTGCTAAACTAGTCTGTAACATTTCCGCTTGACAAAATCAACTCTACAAGTTATAAAAACAGAGACTCAAAATCAAGATGGAGGAGTACAATGAATTTACGACGCCAAATAGACGATGCTATCTCTTATGCTCGTCGAGATATTTTAGCATCGCTTGCGCGTGAACCGCTTGAACTTAATCCAAGCGATGTTTGGGATGTTCGGAGCAAACTGCATGTGCTTCATCATTACTGCATAAAATCCGAAATTCCTGTGGACATCGAATCACAGATTGAAGTCGCTTTGGAAATAAGCGCGAATCTCTGGCGATTGATATCTGAAAGTATTGACAATGTGGGAAATCTAAAGGATTATACTAATGTCCGTACCTTGTCCGCTGAATCAAGTATAATTCAAGAGGCTGAGGAAATTCTCTCCGGTGAGGATACTTTAAGAGATGTAATAATTTTTGGGATTAGTTTCCTCTTGGATTGGAAGTCAAATACTATCTGGGTCGATTCAGCAAAAAAAGGACGTAAGATAATAGTTAGAAATTATCTAATGGAGCTACAAGACCAACTCTGGCAGTTTATCAAAGGTGGTTCCCAAAATGGGGTAATTTCATTAGCAAAAGCTCGTCAAATTGGCAGACGAGCAGACCAGTTTTTATTACTCATCTCTGAGACTGGTCTGCCAACTGAGATGCAAGTCGTTATGCTAATTCGATTATATGCTCTACTGCTCAGATTACAGTTAGACAGGATTATAACCAGTTTGGACAAAGCAAATCCCAATAATGAAGAGTGAGGTGAGATATCATGGAATGGAAAATTGAGGTGAGTTTAAAACAGAATATTAATGATGCTGTTGGGAGCGGCATTTCACAAGATATCAAAGACTTAGGAATTAAAGATATAGAACAAGTCCGCACGGCACAGCTATACTGGCTCAATGGTGATATAACTGAAACAGAATTAGAGACAATCTGTGCCGCGCTTTTGACCGACGCCATCACACAACGTTATGTCCACTCATCAAGTAGTAAGCCTCTTTGGACACCGATAAACAATACCTGGGTCATTGAAGTCAATTTTAAATCTGGTGTGACGGATGCTGTTGGCGATAGCGTAATGAAAGGCATCAGAGATTTGGGCATCGGCGGCGTTGACTCTGTGCGGACTGGACAGAAATATATTATCACAGGAAATCTCACCGAAGAGCAGATAAAAACAATATCACGACGACTATTGGCAAATGATGTGATTCACAACTTTGTGTATTCTTCAATTAATGAAACTATAATTAGATAGAGGAGAGGGGATACCATCGTGATAAGGGATTCGCAATGCCTGGTTACCGTGTACGCGGCGGGCGTCGCCG
>DTYX01000706.1 GCA_012961655.1 Candidatus Poribacteria bacterium | reverse complement strand
TTAATGATTTGGAAAGTCTCGGCAAAAAGGCAGAACGCCCTGGTTTTTCTGGTTCTTATTTTCTTTCTCCTCTTTAAACCTGAAGGTATATTAGGCAAACGGCGGAGGTTGGAAGGAGCGTAACCTACCATGAGGCAAGCCTCGTGGCAAAAAAGCCACAGGGTTACCAGACCATCAGTAAGGGAGCCTAGAATGCTGGTAAACGATAGGGAAGAAATTAGACACCAAGATGTGCCGCCTCAGCATCTTGCTCTGTGGATACAGGCTAAACAATCCTGTGCTGGTAAGGATAGTGCCTGTATCGTTAAACCTTCCTATATCTGGTCGAGAGGAAGACGGATTCTTTCCTTGACTCCCGCAAGGAAAGATACGCATAACCCTGCATTAGTAGGAGGATTTAACCGTGAAGGTTTATGTTATTAACAAAGATGGGAAGCCGCTGATGCCTACTTGTCCGGCTGCAGCGATATTGCTACTTAAAGACGGGAAGGCAAAGGTAATTAGGCGAACGCCCTTTACAATCAAACTGCTATACCAAGCAATGGAGTATAAGCAAGAAGTTATTGCTGGAATGGACACGGGAAGTAAGAAAATGGGAAGTGCCGCAGTTGCTAATGGAGAAGTTGTGTATCAATCTGAGACTGAATTAAGAACTGATATTTCCAGGAAAATGCAAAGGCGTAAGACATATCGTAGAAGTCGTAGAAGCAGAAAAACTCGTTATCGCAAACCACGATTCTTAAATCGAGGGAAAGTTGTGAAGATGGAGAGGGGGTTGACTTAGACGATGTCGTTTATTTCAAAAAGCATATTGCTAAAGGCGATTACCAAAAAACGAAAGGTAAACGTAGTGAAAAGCGAATCCCTACTGGTAAGCTATTTGGATTGCGGAAGTTTGATCTAATTAGGACTAAAAAAGGAATTGGGTTTGTTAAAGGAAAAAGGTCAACTGGCTTTTTTGTATATGTGATATTGAGGGGAATATTATCAGTCCCAGCGTGAATGTAAAAAAATATTGCATTCGATTAAAGAGTAGAAGATCAACTTTAATAGAAAGGCGAAGAACATTCCTCCCCAACGCAAGCATCGGTGTTTCCTGCGCTTAATTATTATGAACTATATCCTTCACATCCTCATAATGATATGCATCTATCTTATTCTTTCGCTGTCCTTGAATCTGTTGGTAGGATATACGGGACTTTTATCTCTCTGCCACGCCGCTTTTTATGGCATCGGCGCTTATGCTTCTACGCTCCTTATTACCAAATTTGGACTGAACTTTTTCTTGGCCCTTCCTGCGGGAGTTGGCATAACAATGATTCTTTCGCTGCTTGTAGCCTATCCATCCCTCAGACTGAAAGGCGACTATTTTATCCTCACCGCCTTTGGATTTCAGATAATTGTCTTCAGCGTCCTCTATAACTGGGTGGGTCTTACAAGAGGTCCTTACGGCATTCCGGGAATACCGAAGCCGAGTCTTCTGGGCTTTGAGTTTGACAGCCTACCACTTTTTCTCTTGCTAAGCGCGGTATTTGCTCTTTTGGTCTTTTTTGTCCTTTATCGAATCTCCGCATCTCCCTTTGGGAGGGTGCTTAAAGCTATCAGAGAGGATGAACTGGTTGCTTCTGCGTTGGGCAAAAATGTGGCAAATTTCAAAATCTGGGCTTTTATGATAGCCGGCGGGATTGCCGCCATCGCTGGAAGCCTATATGCTGGCTACGTAACCTACATTGACCCGACGAGTTTCACTTTGGATGAATCCATATTTATCTTAGCCATCATCTTGGTGGGCGGCTCGGGGAATATCAGAGGACCGATTGTGGGCACTATCTTTATGATTATCCTGCCTGAGGCGCTCAGGTTTTTGGGAATACCTGATACCATTGCTCCCAATGTTCGACAAATGATTTATGGCGCGCTTTTGGTATTTTTGATGTTCTTTAGGGCTCAGGGAATCGCAGGTGAATATAAGTTTGAATGAGAATTTGGCAAAGAAAAAACGACGTTTTTTTAAAGTTGATACGCAACAAAAGCCGCTTTATACTGACTTAAAAAGCTCTAAGTCGTCTTGTGTGCTGGAACTGAAAGATGTAACCAAGAGTTTTGGTGGATTGGTGGCTGTGGGCAGCGCTTCCTTAGCTTTCTCCAAGGGGAAGATAACCGGGCTTATCGGTCCTAATGGCGCTGGGAAGACTACTGTATTCAATCTTATAACTGGTTTTTTGAAACCAGATTCTGGTATAATATGTTTTAATGGTTACACTATAAATGGTCGACCGCCGTGGCAGATTGCCCAGTTGGGCATAGGCAGGCTATTTCAGGACGTGCGGGTTTTCGATAAGCTCACCGCTTTAGAGAATGTGCTCTTAGCCAAAAAAGAACAGCCCGGAGAAAACCCGCTTGTTTCACTCCTTAGGAGAAAAAGCGCTCTCGATGCGGAAGAAAAGAACATGGATGAAGCTAAAAAGTGGCTCAAGTTTGTGGAACTTGAGGAAAAGGAAGACTCTTTAGCCGAAAACCTTTCCTACGGACAACAAAAACTTTTGGCGATTGCCAGACTCCTTGCTGGCGGTTTTGAGGTTTTGCTTTTAGACGAACCCACAGCGGGAATCAATCCCCAGATGGTAAAGTCCGTGCTTGATGTTATAAGACGATTGGCTCAGGAGGGAAAAACCGTAGTGGTCATCGAACACAATATGAGCGTTATTATGGAGATATCCGATTGGGTCTATTTTATGGACGAAGGCAAGGTGGTTACCTTCGGATTGCCAAAAGAGATTCTTGGTGACCCGGAGGTTAGAAAGGCGTATTTAGGTATCTAAAATGGAACCAATGATTGGAAGGTTGAAAGAAAGGAGGACTGTTTTATGGACGGCGAGCTTTTGATGACAGAGGAGATGAAACAAAAATATCCTGATGAGTGGCTGCTCGTTATAGATTGTGAACTTAGCGAAAATACTGAGCTTAAAACTGGAAGAGTCGTAGAACATAGCAGATGTCGAGACGATATTCACAAAGCACTAAGAAATTACACAGGGAAAGTTGCCATATACTATGCAGGCGAAATTCCCGACGATTTGGCGGTGATGTTTTAATGGGATGCGTACCTTTCGACATTGCGAAGAACCTTATCATCGTCAATATGGCTATTGAGGGCTTAGATGGCGAAGAATTACGAATTCTACCTGTCGCCCTTGATACTGGAGCTTCATTCACCATTATCCCCTGGGATATTGCAATTTCTTTAGGATATGACCCGGCAAGAGTAACGCGGCGAAGGAGAATAATCACTGGCAGTGGGGTTGAGTATGCTCCAGTGATAACGGTACGGAAGTTGACTGCCATTGGAGAATCCATTGCGAATATCGAAGTGCTTTGTCATGACCTACCGGAGGATTCGAAGGTGGACGGCTTGTTGGGTTTGAACTTCTTGAGGCATTTTGATATAGACATATCGTTCTCAAAAGGGACGGTTGACATTCGACCGAAGAAGACAGAGTAATTGGTGGGCGCAATGCCCACCTACAAATCTAAAAAAGAGTGAGGCTAAGGGAAGAATATGGCTATTTTGGAAAATAGCAAAACTGTATCTTCCGATGGTATTCTCTCAGTCGAGAATATCCGCGCAAGCTACTACAAGAAGGAAATCCTACACGGTGTTTCTATTTCTGTTTCTGACAGGGAAATAGTCTCCCTTATCGGCCCCAACGGCGCGGGAAAATCTACCCTTCTTAAGGTGATAATAGGAACCCTTGCGTCCCAAGAAGGAAATGTGCATTTCTTAGACGAAGATGTGACGAATTTGGCG
>DTYX01000705.1 GCA_012961655.1 Candidatus Poribacteria bacterium | reverse complement strand
CGGATGACGCAATATGGCCGCTAGTTTTCTCAGGATATTGTCGTAGCGGCATGCCTCCCCCGCGCGGCGGGATCCCGCAAGGTGGGACGTGCTGCCACTTTTGATTCATGCAATGCTCTCTCAATTTTCGGGTGAACCCAGGATATAATATTATCAGCCGCGAGACTTTGAAGTGGAGAAAAATATCATAAATACTCTTAGTAATTTCTGAGCAGGAGGAGCACAAACCGAGTATGACTAAAATTTCAAAAGGAGGGTAGGAAAAATGTTAAAATGTTTGGCAAAGACGGAAAAGGGATTTACATTGATGGAGCTACTAATTGCCGTGGCTATTGTAGCAGTATTGGCTGGAGTGGGAATTCCACTCTATATGGGGCTCCAAAGTCGCGCGAAAGCTGCTGAGGCTACCGCAAACTTAGATGGTATCGGATTGAGCCAGGAAGCCTATAAGCTGACGAATGGCGTATACATCGATTGCTATGCGTCTCCTCAAGCCGTTACTGCTGTTACCCAAAATGCAGTAGCTTGGAGTGCTGTAACTGATCCCGTGACTGGGGAAACAGGCTTTGATCTTATAGGTTTTGATACCAATAAGCCAGTTCGCTTTTCTTATGCAGTTGAAGCGGCTGCAGATGGGCTAAGCTATGACGCGGGGGCATTCGGCGATACAGATGGCGACGGTAATTTTGTTCTGTACATATCTAGTAATGCAGAAGGCCCACGTGTAGTAACAGCCGCTGACACTGCCGCTGTTACCGCTCTTCAGAGTGCTACTGCCTTCGATGATACTGCTGCTGCTTTTATTTTAGTTACTGCTACAACAGATTAAGCTCCAGAAGATTGGAATAACTTACTGATTTAAGGATTAAGGTTGACTATCAATCAAACAACGGGAGTTGTTGTTGATAGTCAATCTTTATTACTTTTGGCGCTTGTTGAAAGGAAGCACTATGCGGGTAAATGAGTTATTGCGTTTAATGGTTGAACGAGACGCTTCTGACCTACATATTAAGGCGGAAAGACCGCCTGGGCTGCGTATTAATGGATTGCTTCTTCCTCTTGAAGATACTCCCCCCCTCACGCCAGAAGATACGGAAGACTTTGTTAATGAAATAACGACTGACGAGCAAAAAGCAATCTTTGACGCGGAAAATGAACTGGATTTCGCCTACATTGTTCCGAATTTATCCAGATTTAGAGTTAATATATTTAAGCAACGAAATTCGCTAGGAGCAGTGCTTCGCGTAATTCCAATTGAGATTAGGACAATAAAAGAACTAAATCTGCCACAGGCTGCTATGGAAAATGTTCTCGTAGAACTAGCAATGAAGCCCAGAGGGTTAGTCCTGG
This sequence comes from Candidatus Poribacteria bacterium, assembly GCA_012961655.1. Classification (GTDB taxonomy): domain Bacteria; phylum Poribacteria; class WGA-4E; order DTYX01; family DTYX01; genus DTYX01. The sequence continues at coordinate 1,936 of DTYX01000705.1, read as the reverse complement.
TGGTCGGTCCTACGGGACACGGCAAATCCACCACTTTAGCGGCAATAATCGACCATATTAACTCCACCCAACAAAAGCATATTATGACGATTGAGGACCCGATAGAATTTTGGCATGAAGACAAGATGAGCTACGTCAACCAGCGGGAAGTTGGTCGAGATACTGAATCTTTTCATTCTGCTTTAAAATATGTCCTCCGACAGGACCCTGATGTTATTTTGGTGGGCGAGCTACGAGACTTAGATACAATTGCGGCGGCGGTTACGGCGGCTGAAACAGGGCATTTGGTGCTCGGCACCTTGCATACAACGAGCGCGGCGCAAACCGTTGATAGAATTATAGATATATATCCCGCTGAGCAACAGAATCAGATACGTATGCAACTCTCAATGACTTTACAGGGTGTCCTTGCTCAGACTTTATTGCCTCGTCGCGATGGAAAAGGGCGTGTACTTGCTATGGAGATAATGGTGGCCACATCAGCGATTAGAAGTCTGATTCGCGAGGGAAAGACACATCAACTTCCGTTGCAGATTCAGACGAGTGCAGAGGTTGGAATGCAAACCCTCGACCAAGCTCTGAGAACATTGTATGTAGAGGGTTTGATAACTCGCGAAACGGCTATGGAAGTCGCCAATAATCCAGACGAACTGATGCGGATGCTCAGGGAATCTCGTCCATCTATGTCAGTCTCTTCCCAACGCGTAGAGAAAAGAAGGCGAGCTTAAAGCGTGATGGGTAGTTCACAATGTGCTCAAAGAAAGTGATTCTTCTATCCGCCCTATCTGCAGTGCCTGCACAGGTAGACAGGCAAGCGCCTTCGGCTTACAGTACGCTTTATGTTTTACGTTTCATTCTTCCACCGACTATTCACAACTCACTGATTGCTTCGCTTCTCTCGCAACCTTCGGTTTCAACAAAGCCTCGTTGTAGCGCTAAGTTTTGGCCAAAAATCATGGTCGATATTATTTACGATTTTCGCTTGGCACGAAATGATTGTTATGGTATAATATTTTAATTTCAAAAGCCCTCGGGTTCGAGCGATATCATCAAGACTTATATTCCGACAGAAATTCCGTGTAGTCGATTTTGGAAAACTACGATAATCTAGCAGATTGTCCCACAAATTCGTATTGTTCAAGACTTGTTTGACAAAGCGGTAGTTCAGAAATCTCCATTCCATATTCCCCTGAAAGTTCCAAAAGAATCGTTAAATCTTAATAAGGACACGAGTTTTGCAGTTATAGCATTCTCTAAAAGATTTTCCATAGAGTTGTGAGCAGATGCGAACGGCTGTTATTCGTCAACGCTTGAGGTCTGAAGGTCTCCGAAGAGTCCATCGGGTTCTTCAGAGATACCACAGACTCTTCAGCTAAGGATTAGATGCTAATTGCAAATCTATAAGGAGGGAAATGATTTGGCTAAAGCATCTTTGAATAAGAGATATGAAGAAGTTTTGCGAAAAACCCGCCTGATTACGGAGGAACAATTACAAGAAGCTATCGTTAAAGCTGAAGAGGATGATAAGTATTTGCATCAGGTGATAGTAGATATGGGCTTTATGGAGAGCACGAGTGTGCTCGAAGTTGCAGCGAGAGAATGGGAACTTCGCTATGTCGAACTATTAGATGAGGAGCTAGATGCTGAAACTGTGAAAATTATCCCTGAAGCAATGGCGCGACGCATCGTTGCTGTTCCTATAAACAGAACTGAAAATACCCTGGCAGTCGCGATGGCGGATCCATTCGACCTGTTCGCTCTGAGAGAGATTGAAATTAGAACTCGTCCCCGTTTCAAAGTGCAGCCGTTTCTTGCCCTTCCAGGTGATATTGAAAAAAAACTTGATGAAATTTATGTAAAAGAGAGAGAGGAAGAGATTTATTCGACATTACAAGAGGTAGAGGGTAAAGAGATAAAAGAGATTGAGCAATATATG
>DTYX01000704.1 GCA_012961655.1 Candidatus Poribacteria bacterium | reverse complement strand
GATTGCCATTCCACTTCAGCTAAGTTCAAAATAATATCCTGATGGGGTCGAGAGCCCAAGATTCTATCTTGGTTTCCCTATATTCATCAGGATTCACCGAATGCTTTTTAACGCGAAAGCGCAAAGACATTTCACGCATCACGTTTCACTCCTCACCTTTTTTCAGCGAGCGATGATGCTTTACTACGCAAGGCGACGGCAGTTTCTTTATCTTCTTCCAATTCGTAAGCGCGTGAGAGATAATAGTAGCATTTGCCAATATCGCCTTTCGCTAGATAAATAGAAGCTAATGTGGCGTAGTCGCTCATCAGATAATCACCGATTTCTAAAATCTGCTCTAATTGAGCTATGGCTTCATCCCATTTTTCTCCAACCATATAGCCTATTGCTTTTCTTCGATATTCTTTAATCGGTGATATTTTTTCCCTCTTTGCTCTCAAATCAGGAAGTTTCAAATCCATTCCGGCTATACCATTTAGCTCGCTCAACTTTGATAAATCAACTTTGCCAGCGAGATTGACAACCACAGTTTCTTTCTGTTCCTCACCGACACCAGTATCCTGCCGCTCCTCACTTACAACTACAAACAATCCTCTGATAACGTCGTTTTGGGTCAGAGTGTAGACGCCCGTCATGTTACCATTTTCCTTGATGCGGGCTAACACTTCCCAATTTGCTTTCAGAAGCTTTTGCTCATAAAATTTCACTATGTCTTTGGGCTGTTTGCCCCTTAGACTCTCAGTATCATAAACCCGAACGTGAAGAGCCTTTAATCCGTTGAGGAAATTAAACAACGCCGAATCTTCTTCATTTTGAACGGCTTTGGCTGCTAAAGAAAACAGAGTTCCTGTAATATTGACTTCCACCTTCGCTTCGGTAGCATCAGGGAAATCGATTTCCACGATTCCCTCTTCAGGCATTTTCTCCTTTGCTAACGCCCCAGGTTGAATATGCAAAGCCAATCCAAGAATGGAGATGAATATTGTGATTTCCAATGTCCAAACTAACTTCATGATATTTTATCCTTCTTTTCTTTGGTTCTTTGGCGACAAATTTCGGAAAATCCAATCCACACATATCTTGGATGAATGGAAGAAACCCATCCATCCAATCATCCAACCTTCCAATCGAACAGCTATTTACGTTCGATTACACGTAATGCTCCATTTCTGATAAAGTCTCGCAGTAGTGTTAGCGACCATACGCTAAAACATCCACTGCAACCGCGTGCTGATAATCGGTTTTCGCCCGGATTCCAATGCCTGAGCAAAATTGATTCTGAAAAATGCTCCAGAGCTAATGCTAATCATATTTCTCCTTACGTTCACGTCAGCGTCCCTTCTACTACCTCCAAATTGAATAGCAATTCCAGGACTTATTTTTGCATCGTCAAAATCAATGGGAGAACTATCATCCCATACATAGCCCGCATCGACAAAAAAGACCAAAAACACTCCATAAAATGTCGTTTTGCGCCCAAATTCTACGTTGGCGAGAAGGAGATTATCTCCCATGAACTCTCTAAATCGGTACCCGCGTAAAGTGCCAAATCCGCCGATGATAAATTTCCGCTGGATTGGGAGGCAGTTGGTGGAAACGCCAGCTTTAGAACGGAAATTCAGGAATGAATTGTCGGCCAGATAGATATATCTTAGGCGCATCTGTCCGACGGTGAAGTGAAAATCAGAGCTGAGTCGTTGATTGGAGTGTTCAACTGTAAAATCATTTAACCATCCACCCGCTTTTGCGAGGGTATTGAAACTATAACTTACCATAACGCTTTTTAATCGTCCCTCTGTGATGGGTAAATTGTCCTGTTTCGGTTCCTTCCTGCTAAAAAAGCTCCAATCAGAATGTTTGTCTAAGCTGGAATGATATTCATCTCTCAGGCGCAGGTCAAAGTGACGACGGTTTTTAGCCGCCCAATGCAGAAAGATTTCAGAACCACTACGTTGGTAATAATCCCGCATATCTCCGCCGTAAAATAATGCCGCTGTCACCTGTTCGCCATTTGACGGAAGTATATCCCTGTCTCTGACATCGGTAGCGCGATAGATGCTCGTCCCAATGTGCAATCCATATCGTTTCCACCATCCACCTGTATGTTCGACGCCAAGTTGGTAATTCCATCGCCCGCTGGAAAAACCGCGGCTAACCTCTCCAAATATTTTGCCAAGAGCGGGACTGCGTAGATTTCTCGCGACAGACGCTTCAGTTTTGATTCCCAAACGCCATCCGTGTACACGGTTGAATGCTATAACTGGTCTGCGTTTATATTGGATTCTGCCTTTCTCAACGACATGGATATGCGCTATGCGCCTGTTATCTTTTTTGACAACGCGCCATTTTACCTCGCGGAAATATGGCAGGACTGCCCTCATGACTTTAATCGCAGTGCCGATGTTGTCCGGCCCCATATCCAGCGCTTTTAGAATCTCATAACGCGTGATTTCACGGTTGCCGTCAACAATAACGTCGTCGATGGGATTGTGATTTTTATCGACGAAGTGGGTCATCGCTACTGCATAACCGTTACAAAAAGTCATTATAAAAGTATACAGCAGGATTAAACATCGAAAGGAATAAGTTTCCAAAAGCTATCTCCCCTTCTATGAAAGCAAATATGGAGAAAACGTGAAACGTGATTAGGTTAATCGAAACCAAAATTCACGTTTCACGCATCACAACATCCCTTCATATTTCGTTAGGATAAGTAGCCTCTTCTGATTGCGCTCAAAACCCCCTTACTCACCTTTGCATCCACTTCTTGTACGGTGTCAAACGCTTTCCGGGTGGTGGTATCTATCCCCATCTCAGATGGCAATTTAGCCAGGGCAAGCTCCGTTTTCTTAGTCGCTGTTTGTACAATGCTCAAGGCAAATTTAATATCTTCTACAGCCATCGCCACCTGTTGAGCGTCAATGTCAGTTTCCGCCATATACGGCTGCTTTCTGACAGTTGCTTCCCGCTTGAGATAATATCCTCCAACCATTGCGAACAACAGCAACAGTGTGGCCGTGGCAGTAACAACTTGCCATTTTCTCACAGCAATCCTATTTTCGATGTAGCGTATACCTTCTTTGAGAGCGTTGATAATTCTGCTAAAGCTCATTGTCGATTGACTTTGCGATGCGCGCATCTCTACGAGCACATTATCATAAATCTCCGCTGGCATTTGAGGATCCGGAATCATTCTGATAAGCTGGGCAGTACATTCTGTCAGATTTAATTCACGCTGACAATATGGGCACTTTTACAGATGAGATTCCACTTCTTTCCTGAACGTCTCATCCAGTTCATCTTCTAGATATTCTTCTAAAATATTTTGAACAATTTCACAGTTCATTTAGCTCCTCCGGGGACTCGAGAGCCAGCATCCGGCCCTGGTCGATTATTG
>DTYX01000703.1 GCA_012961655.1 Candidatus Poribacteria bacterium | reverse complement strand
TGCGAGAGAATATTCAACTCGATTTAATTTATGATATTTTTATGAAACGTAAAACGTGAAACGTGAACGGAATTCGGATTTCACCTACTCACTCACTTATCCACTTACCCAGGAGGCGATCTTCTCAGCCGCTTCTACAAAAAACTCAACCTTTTCTTCCCATTGCGGAAATCCGCCAGATATGGAGCAACGTTTTCCCTCCATTTGGTCGGAACTTCAAAATCCACGTCTGCGATGGCAATGCCTTCGCCTTCTTGAACTTCATCGAGAATTTCGCCCCAGGGGCTGATGATTGATGACTGTCCTATCCCGCGCAGATTACCTGCGACATCATAATTGCCCCAATGGTTTGCGGAGATAAAATACACTCCATTTTCCAACGCTCTTGTCATGCCCATCGCTCTGTATGCGCCGCGATTGTAATTCCATCTCTCACATTCGTCCGTCGTCAACCAAGCTGTCGAATGCACCAGCAATTCGGCGCCTTGCAGCACGAGATGGCGGATATATTCAGGGAAGACGTAATCGTAACAGATAGTCAGCGCGATTTTGCCGAACGAGACATCGCATACGCAGCTTTCATCCCCCGCAGTAAAACTCTCTTTTTCGCCCAAATACAGAAACACTTTCCGATATCTTTTCAACAGTTCGCCATCAGGTGAAATCAACACGCTGGCATTGTACAATTTTTCCGTACATTGCTCCTTTTCTGCCACGCCTGCGGCGATGTATACGTGATTATTCTTGGCGATATCCGCCAACTCGTCCGTGGTCGGCCCTGGAATCGGTTCTGCCAAAGCGCTCGTCTTATCTCCGGCAGCTCCCGTGGTAAACAATTCCGGCAGGCAGACAAACTCCGCGCCAGCTTTACTGGCGTCTTGAATTAAATTGCGCGCCTTCTCCAGGTTAGCATCCACATCGCCCACATGACAACAAATTTGTATTGCTGCTAATTTCGGCATTTTTATCCTCCGTATCACATAGAAACTGAGTTCTTGGGAAAAACTCGGTTTCTGACCCTCAGTAATCTCTGAGCAATTCGACTTGAACAACCCATTCAAATTGCTCATCTTCATGTAGCCATACAACACCCTCTTTGGTGTTGAGAGAATTTGGCCCGCCAACCCAGGGTTCAGGGCAGAAAAGACCGGTTTCAGGAATACCGTAAAAGACAAAATAATAGTCTGACGGCGGTAACTCCACTGTGTCTCTGGATTTTTCCACCCAACCTCGTTGCGAAATCTGAAAGCCAAAAGCATTCGGGTCAACAATCCGAACCCAGATATTATCTCGTTCGAAACCGGAAATTACCATATCATACAGACTTTCATCATTTAGAGAAACGCCTTGAGTTAAGTCTTTTTCAAGCGCATCTCCGCTCAAAAGACTTTCCGGCGTTAACTCCAATTGCTGTTTAGTCGGCGCGGAAAGCACGGTCTCTACGTATGAGCCCTGCGGATTGAATGGCAACTTGAAGGTAATATGGTTGCCGATGGAGAAAAACATCGCTTGAGTATCTGTAAATGACGTGGAATTGCGTTCAATCGAAAATTGAGGTGTTACACGATACTGAATTGAAAGGGCGCCCGCCGCCAAAGTATATGTGACGCTGAGCGTAAAATCAAAGGGATAGTATTGCCGCGTGAATTCATCGCTCTGAGTGGCGCATTGCGCCCACGCCTTAGAAGCGTCATGTCCGTAGTCGTTAAGCGTCCAGGGACGGTCCATGACAAACCCATGGTCTGGCATCGGATATTTTTGATTTCCAATCAAATAAGAACCAAGGGAAACATCTGACTGTTTATTTTGTTTAATCTGTCGCAACTGCTCGTTTGTATAATTTCGTCCTACAGCCGGCCACAGCGTCGGCGCGCGTCCTCTCCAACCGTCAGCCGGTCGAAAATCGTTCGCCCGATAGATTGTTTCACACCATTCCCTCTGCCATAGAATCTGAAGGCTGGATAATTCTCCACCCGAATGCGGCGCAATTGACGCTTTCACTCCGTTTTTGTTGTCAGTCAATAAAACTACTTCGCATTCAGCGAGGGCCGATACTTTTTTTAATTGAGTCTCATATACATTCATAGAAGTTTCACGCGGCGGAAAACCCTCTATGAATAAAAGGTAGAAGCCGCGTTCTCCAAATCGTATAGATTTTGACAAAAAGCAATTGAATTTTTCTAATCTCGTTTCTATTTGAATATCCATTAACGAGCGAACCGATGAAAGGGAATACAACCCTGATAATTTGAGTATTAGCTTAAAAATAAGAATTAATTT
>DTYX01000702.1 GCA_012961655.1 Candidatus Poribacteria bacterium | reverse complement strand
TAAAATTTTAAATATCTCTTTTTTTTAGGAAAATATGTGTAAATATAAAAAAACACACTAATAATGTCCGTAGGAGTGTAAACATGAATCTTGTTATTAGAAATTATATAATGCAATCTGGTGAACGATTTTCGCTAATTTTTGACAAAGATGATTGGGGTTGTGGGTTTCCTCTTTTCTATCCCACTTATTATACGACATGTAGGTTGCGAATTGGGAAAACGCACAACACCCAAAAAGATGTGTTGCGCACAATCAAAAAACTATACACATGGGCCCACAAAGAAAACATAGATCTCCACACGATTTTTATGACAAAAAGATTCCTACGCCCGTACGAAATTGATTCACTCTCGCAATACCTTAGAACCAATGAAAAAGATGGGTCAATTATCTCCGGACTCAAACACAACAATAATCTTACATCCGTCGCAGACTATCTCTGCTGGTATGCCTCCGAAATAATAACCGATTCCAATGCCCCGGAGGTCTCGGGCATGATCGATAAGATGAACAAAGGGATTCGCATCCGCCGAGTGCGTAAAGCAGGATCTGAGGCCAGAAAACGTCAGAGATTACTAGCTAAAAAATTACCTGAGAAAGCAGAAAGTACTCTGCTAGCGTTATTTCACAACCCGCTTATGCGTTTAACGCAAACAAGCCAGATGACCCCGCGGTATCGAAATATAGTCGCTTTACGCATACTTTACGTTACTGGAATGCGCCTGGGTGAGTTACTTGGCCTGCGGATACAGGACTTCGTAATCGCTTCTGGGGGTGAGCCAGCTTATTTGATTGTACGACGCTATCATGATGACAAGGTTGACGATCGAACCATCCAACCGGTAGCAAAAATGTTAGAACGCCAAGTGCCTATCGATCAAGGACTTGAAAAAGCTATCTGCGAGTATTTAAAATTTCGAGCTGAAGTACCTAACGTGGGTTTCGATGACAATGATTTTCTTCTGGTCAACCACTTACGAGGTCGTAGACAAGGAAGAGCAATCACTGAATCCAATTTTCGATCAGCATTCACAGTCCTCCAAAAAAAATTCCCAACTCTAATAGGAGTATATCCACACCTTTTAAGACATGACTGTAATTATCGTTTTTCAAAAATGGCGACCGCAATCGGCATGACTGGGGAAGAAGAGCAGAAACTCCGAGAGTATTTGATGGGGTGGGTCGAAGGATCCCCTTCATCAAATATTTATCTCCAGCGATATACTCAAGAAAAAGCCTTAGCAATAGGCTTAAAGACTGCCAATGACACTGCTAAAAAAATCGATAACTCAGGAGAGACTATTGGATAACAATGATAGTAGTACTTTTGGCCACAAACAGTTAACCACCTTACAGGAGTTCGATCGAACCGACACATACTTCCGCTTTCCTGGAAACTTACGAATTACCGGTACTCGACTCGAAGCTATCGGCATTCAATCAATTGGTATATCGGCAATTCAAAGTAATTTATCTATCACCGATTTTGATTCTTTCACTCAGGTAGTTAGCAATTTAACTAATTCACTTGCGATTATTACCATATTCCAATTCGTGACTGCTTTGAATATGTATTATAAAAAGGTAGGAACAAATGAAATTACAATCGATGGTTTATCATTCTTTTATGAGCTATGTCGCACCCATAAGATTGGTTTTTCCAATTTTGGTAATTTAAGACGTCTCTTAACACATTGGCATCAATTGGGCCGGCCAGGCGTTGATGATGACATCATAGACTTTCTTTCACCTATCAAAAAACCGCAACCCAAACGCTCGGGTGGTAGCCGAATAAGGTCAGACAATGTGGAAGAGGGATGGTATACCGACGACGAATACACTATGTTGGTCTCACGTATTTGGTCAAGTTATGAAATAAAAGAAATCTCACTTCACAAGGCGACCCTTCTATTGCTCTCTGCTCAATACGGAAGGCGCCCAGTGCAGATTGCCCACTTAAAAATCGGCGACCTTAAAAGCACCGGAAAATCATGCGGAGTATCAGGGAAACGCATTGAATTTCCTGGTGCAAAAGATCTGAGTTCGCCGGATTTCCGACAGTCTAAAATCGAAGTTCACCCCGTAGGTGACGATTTATGGCGCCTCTGTCAATTACAGATGAATGATAGCGTAAAACGATTTCAAACATTTTTAGGTAGAAAGCTAAAACCGGAAGTAATTAAACTTCTTCCGTTATTTCCAACTCAACGTCCCAAATTACTTCAGAAAAAAATCGAGTTGTCTACCCAATTAACCACTTCCGCAGAAGACATGCTTGGTTCAGAAATACTCCACCCAAGCCCATCAAGTATATCAACAATGATAAAAAGAGGACCTGGAAGAGATCCCATTATATCTGAACGAACAGGCCTCTCTCTGAATCAAAATTCCTACCGAAATCGATACACACGAGCCAGGCAACTAGCACGCATGGGTGTTCCAAAGACAACACTACAATACTGGTTGGGACATACATCGTTAATATCGTTGGACGCTTATTATGATGATCCGGCAGAACGTGCCAGGATGTTAAATGACCAGATAGCACCACTCATGGCTCCCTTATCCCAAGCTTTTCAGGGTACGCTTAGAAACAAGGAAGCAGATGCCGTCAGAAGCGATGACCCGGTCAGTCGCATCGAATTAGATGGACGAGAGGAATTAGAAGTTGGAACTTGCGGAGAGCATGGGTTTTGCACAGCTTCAGTTCCCATTCCATGCTATCGCTGTATCCATTTTCAACCTTGGATTTATGGCCCCCATCATGAAGTATTGAAACGCTTACTAGAGCGGCAAAAGCTGGAGAATGAAATCCCTCGACCAAATCAAGGCAGGCGCCTACTTGTACCCGTCCAACTCGACAATGATATTAAGGCCGTCAAAGTCGTAATAGCTTTGTGCGAAAACCGTAAAAAACTTCTAGAGGATACTCAATGATTGCAAGCATTCAGTTTAAGCCCCAAAGCCGGCTTCGAGCCGAAGCGAACCTCGCCAACCTGATTGTGCTCGCCCGTGAGAAAGTCAAACTTTGGAGTAACCTAGAAGGGTTTAACTGGGACTCTTCGATATGGCCAACTCATGATAGGAAAATTAGATTTCTAAAGCTCAAAGAAAGAGGCCTGCATCATAAAAAGAATATTGCGCCTCATCAGATCATGACATCCCCATTCATCGATTTTGCTAAAACTTACGTACGTTATAATCAACAGAAAAGACAAACCAAAACATTTGGACTTATTATTAGAGCATTGCAATTACTGGAAACATCATTAATTGAACTGGAAGGCCAGGCAGATATTATCAAAGTGTCCAATCGTCATCTGGATAAGGCTGTAGAACTAATGCTAAAAGAAGGGTTTAAGAATCGTCAATACATTTCTGTTGCCTTGACACGGATAGCTCAAGATTTAGGCCAATGGCATATTGCCGTATCCAATATAAAATACTGGAAACACCCATTCGTCAGATCTGAATCATATCTAACAGTTTCAAAGCGTGATCCTGAATTATTGCGAAAAAAACTACCTGAAGACGATGCGTTACTGGCCTTAGCGGAGGTCTTTGCAAACGGATATACCGATGTCCAAGATGATGAAGATGTCTTCATCACCTGCATAACAGCCCTTCTGCTTAGCGCTCCAATGAGAATTAGCGAGATATTGTATTTCCGAACCGACCCTCTGCGAATTGAAAAAGATTCTTTAGGAAACGAACAGCTTTACATATCTTACTATGTGCCTAAAAATGGAAAATACGTCCTAAAGGAAATTCCTAAAATAATGGCAGATCATGCACGAGAAGCTGTTCGACGACTCAGAGAGATGACAGAGGAGGGCCGTAACTTGGCGAAGCATTTTGAAAGTGCCCCGGATCACTTCTATCGTCACAAAGAGTGTCCTGACGTACCGGATAATCAGGAACTAACGTTCGACCAGGTGGTCAACGCATTGGGACTTGAAACCAGAAAAGCAACCGAGAATTGGATTGCAAGGCGTACTGGATCATACCGATTAACAGGCTGGAACCTAAACTCGTTGTGGCAACTCATACTGGGTGAACACCGAAAAAGAAACCCTCACTTTCCTTTTCAGGTCAATCCCAGTTCAAGCACCGCAGGAAAACCCTTGAGGATGTCAGAATCCCTTATGTGCTTTCGATTTTGGCAAGTGGCCAACAAAACTACTACCAGCCCTGTATTGCTGGCTCCTATAAACAGAAGCTTCTTTTATAACCGAGTGACCCCACAAATTATCAAGAGGGGCAATTTCGAGTCGAATACGAGCTTTTTTCTTAAACACGGTTACGATAGTGGCTTAACGTTACAATCTCACCAACTAAGGCATTTTTTGAACACCCTTGCACAGGAAGCAGGAGTAGGTATTGATGCCATTACTGACTGGAGTACACGAGCTTCAAAAGAGCAGAGCCGTATTTACATGCATCAAGCCCCTGAGCGGAAGGGAAAGATGATCGCAGATAGACTGAACCTAATAACCCGTGAGACCATGAATCCGATTACAAAGGATGAATATCAGGTCATGAATTTCGGTCCCATTATTACCACTCGGTATGGTATCTGTGCTCATG
>DTYX01000701.1 GCA_012961655.1 Candidatus Poribacteria bacterium | reverse complement strand
GTAATCCGTATATACAACATCGAAGGACAACTCGTCCGCACCATTTTTCTGGGAAATCAGCCTGAAGGAATCTACGTCACGAAAGATAGATCCGCCTTCTGGAACGGAAAAAACGATAAGGGTAATTTAGTTTCCTCCGGAGTATATTTCTATACTCTCTTTGCTAACGGCAAGAAAATAGGTACTCGCAAGATGATTATGTTGAAATGGAGATGGATATACCATGAGAATTCGAATGACTTTACAATTATGTAAAACAGCGTGCATTTTATTGCTTTTGCTTCCTCTTTTATATGTAAGCTGTGAAGATTCTGAGCATTCTGATTCTCTTGTCTGTAATGAAAGAGGGGAAAAATATGTTTTCAACAGCCAAGCGTAAAAGCTACGTAATTCTGATAGCTATCGCTTTTCTGGGATTAATCATTGCGGCTGGTAGCTATGTGTGGAGTCAGTTAGCCGTTTTTAAAGAGGAAGTAGTATGGAGGCAAATACATTACTGGCAAGATGATGAAGAGGTAGTATCTCTCTTCAGACAGAATCCAGAAGAGCCTCTTCCTGGTGTTGGAATACCAGATGAGGAAATTCCTGGAGGGATAACAGATGAAAATCTTTTGAATTTCCTTAAGGCGAGACATCCGGATTTCCAATTTGAAATAGTCCATAAAATTCAATTTAATCTAAGCGCGATAAAGGATGTCGCTGAAGGAGAGGAAAGTCTTAAAGATAGCTATGCGGAGGTAAGACTTGAGGTAGTAAGAGATGAAAAAGGAGATGCTACCCGCTTTAATGTTGAGAATTTTGTGAAAAACGAGAAATATGGTTATGAAAGTGAAGATGAAATCTCTTTTGGAGTTAACGATGGAACGCTCTGCTATGCTGAATCAAGCCCATGGGCAGTTATAGGTAAAGCCAAAGATGAAGTTACTAGGATAGAACCTAGACCTGGTTACATGTATTTTGTAAGCTATAGAAAACAGTGATAATTACAATTGATTTCAAACCCTTATCAGATTACCCTCAAGATAAGGGGATGAAGCACCGAAAAGAGTTTAGAAGTGCCTGAAGTTTGGCGAATGAAGATGAGATTCATTTTATGTATACTTTGTATAAACCTTATCGGATGCCTTCCAATACAAAAAGAACAGGAGTTTCCAAGAATACCCCTTGTAACAATTAGCTCCGCCAACATAACATATAACTCTAATCACAAGACAATTAGGCTTATAAAAGTTGGTGGGGCATTCCCAACCTGGTCCTCTGACAATAAAAAAATATTTTTTGTGTTAGGTTCGGATATATTTACAGTAAATATCAATAAGGCAAATCTAAATAGGCTTACAAAGGGGCTTTTATGTGATGGGAGTCTTTTAGGAGGGCTTTCAGTAGCCCCTGATGACAAGAGGATAGCCTTTGTGAAAATGGTAACGCAGAGAGGAAGGGATATGCGAGATATTTATATTTTAAATCTGGAGAATTGGAATGTCCAAAGACTTACGAAAAGCGAAGGAAATAATAACTTCCCTTCATGGTTTGTTGATGGGAAAAAGATAGCTTTTACATCCGACAGAGATGGATATGCCCGTATATACATGATGAATGAGACAGGAGAGATTTTTGGAAGGCTTACAAAAGGGGTTGCGGATAGTATGAAGACGGCGTTCTCAAAAGATGGAACGAAATTAGCTTTTGTTTCCTTTAGGGATGGGAATGCTGAGATTTACATTATGGATTCAGATGGAAGCAATCAGCGGAACCTTACAAATAGTCCTGCAATGGATATTGACCCAAGCTGGTCACCAGATTCGAAGAAGATAGTCTTTGCATCAGATCGGAGTGGAAATTTCAATCTTTATGTTATGGACATCGATGGCTCTAATGTGGAAAGACTAACGGAAAGCACGGAAGATGAAATGAATCCTGCTTGGTCTCCCTCTGGGCATGAGATAGCTTTTTCGTCAGTTCACTTATCAACCGGTCAGATTAGATGAGTTTAATGGATGACTGTGAGCAAATTTACTTATTTCGCTTCTTACATATCTTTTTGCCTTCCATAACTCTATATCAAGTTGCAATTTTTTACCCCATTTTATGCTTCTCAATTTCTATGATACTCTTCTTCTTTCTCACCCGCTATCTTTTTGACCTTTGGACATCTCTAATTCCTACAGCTTTCTTTGCCGTTTTTCCTCTTCTTGTTCCCAGAAGTATGGCGGGTTTTTCTGACCGAGATGTGCTATGCCTTCTCCTTAGTTTATCTTCCTTTTTGCTTTTCATCAGAAGTTTTCAATCATCCAGGATTTTTGTGCGTTATACATCGGTTTTTCTTTCTGGTTTAATGCAAATGCTTATTGGTATAACATGGGAAGGAAGCGGTCTATTCAGTTCAGTTATCATAATCTTTTTACTCGTCAAACTGTTTTGGAATCGCTTTGATATTCAACATTTCTATCTTTATCTTATGTGGATTATCCCTGTCCTCAGCGGAATATTCCTTTTGACAAAGAGTTATTTGACATTAGCGCCCTTTGCGCTTTTGGCATGGGGTCTTCCATTATACTTGATGTGAAAATAGCAATCAACTCGTTACATCCATTATAGTCAGGCTTAACTCGTTCCCAGGACATTCATCCAGGCAAAAGCCTTAGTTGCTGTAATCCAGAGTAGTTTTGATAAAACCCCAGGATGTGGCTAATTTGCCTGCGGCAGAAACGGTGGATGCTTTCTCGAGCCCTCTGGTCATAATGGCGTTAATATCGTCCTCAGTCAGGGGCACATTGAAAACCGCGACTTCGTCGATAATGCCCTGGATGTAATATGCGTCTGTATTGTTAGGCTTTCCTATATGAAACGCAGGCCATTTGTTCTCAAGGACATTTCCGTTAGCCTTCACCGTAGCATATTTTTTCCCATCGACGTATGCTATCAATTCGCCCTTAGCGTCATCATAGGCGCCTGCTAAGTGATGCCAAACCTTCCTTGGCGGCGCTTTGATATATCCAGTGTTTGCTGATTTTTTTCCCGTACTAACTCCAAACCATATCTGATTTGTATCTGGATTATGTGTGATTGCATAGCCAGTTGAAGATGTTTGACCGCCTGAAGCTAAGACATAGTTTCCGCCAATCCAGTAGAGCCAGGCCACGAAAGTCACATCAGCAGTTGGCTTCAAAATTTCAGCGTCGCCCGCATTAACATAATCATCCTGCCCATCAAATTCCAATGCCTTGCCGAATTGACCATCAACCCATTTAGGGCCGTTCATAAGTTCGCCATCATTACCGTTTTCAGATGAGTCTTTGGCGACCTTGCCTTTGCCTTCATCAAAGAGCCACATTCCGACAATGGTTTCCGGGTCAATTTTGGCATCGCTAATGCTGGCAAATGTTAGACCAATGACGATTAAGCTTACGCATGCTAGTGTTAATCTTGCTAAAACGTTCATTTTATTGCTTACCTCCTCATTTTAGCTATAGCTATTCTTATTCTGCAAGTCAGCTACGAGTCTTTGGAAACCTTCACGTAATTTTGGGGTGATTGCCGAATCTCTTGATGGAAGTCGAGAGTATCCGGCTTTTAGTCCTGCGGCCTCCATCGCCGGACGCACAAAGACTGCCTCGCCGCCGGTCTGTGCTGCTACCTGTCCGATTAGCTTGCTCCAGGGGACCCAGTATCGGTCATATTCCGCTTGTGCTTCCTCATACTTTCCTTCTCTGAGATATTCGATTACGCGCCAAGCGTGCTCTGGGCAGAAGTTCGGTTCATGGCTGATGAAGGCTCGAAGACCAAGTAGATAGGAAAGCACTGGCAGAAGAGCATTGTCAACT
Source organism: Candidatus Poribacteria bacterium (assembly GCA_012961655.1). GTDB lineage: Bacteria > Poribacteria > WGA-4E > DTYX01 > DTYX01 > DTYX01. Next base: position 578 of record DTYX01000701.1, on the reverse strand, counting down.
ACCACAGCTTTCGACGAGAAGCGATGGATGCCCTCCATATAGGTGAAGACATTAGGAGAACCCCACTTGACGGCAACGCTGTTTTTAATTTCCAGCATTTCGTCGATTAAATCAATCGGCATATCATATCCGGTATACCAGTTATTGTAAATAGCAAATCCCACATCGGTGTGCTTCGCCACCTGCTGCATCCAAGCCATGGCATCGCCAGGCCGGCCATCGTAGTAGTAAGGTCCTGCGATCTGAACACAGTCATAAGCGCAATCCGCGCAAAAATTACAAATCTCAATACAAACCCTTATATCAGTGCTTTGCGCGCTGGCAATTAACGGTACTCTGCCATCAGCGACAGCGGCGACAGTTTTGATTACCTGTTTTCGCTCCTCCGTGCTCAGCACAGAGAAATCGCCACCTGAGCCTGCCACAAGAAAAATAGAGTTGCCGCTGCGAGCGCCTTTATTCATCAACCACTGTACATTGCTCTCTAAAGCAGGCAAATCAAGCGATAAGTCTTCCTTAAACACTGTAACGAGAGGGATTACTACTCCTTGCCAACGTTCTTTCATCTCTTCTACTGT
>DTYX01000700.1 GCA_012961655.1 Candidatus Poribacteria bacterium | reverse complement strand
TTTACGTATTGCGTATCTGTTTTTTATGTGTACCATACAGGGGGTTAGATGTTTACTATCTCACCCCCTAAAAGTTATAGTTTATTTTTTAAAACTACCTAACTTTAACAATAAAAATTATCTAACAGTGAGGTTATTTATCATGATAATCGGATTTTTAATCTTTCTCTTCGTCATCGCATCTGTGTTGCTGACTATTATAATTCTCGTGCAAGACACTAAGGGCGAAGGACTTGCCAGTGGAATATTCGGGGGCTCAGGCGCCGAGGCGCTTCTGGGTGGCCGCGGGGCTGCTACTTTCCTATCGAAGTTGACAACCTATTTGGCAATCGGGTACATCCTGCTCGCTTTAATCCTAGCGAAGTTCTACGGCACAACATCCCGACGCGAAATAAAGCCGGAAACAGAAGTCAGCCAAACTGCTACTGAGAGCGAGAGTGCTGAAGGAACAATTCAGATGCCGTCGGAGGATGCTGGCGAATCCAGCGGAACAGATGCAAACAACGAAGCGAAATAAAGAGATTAAGCACAATAGTTTTAACTTTTCATTGGTCCATGAGTTTTATAAGTACCTGAGCCAGGTACTTATACTTGATGATTTGTCTAAGAGAAAGGCTATAAAACTCAAGCAACTATTTGTGCCTGTTTTTTATGTGAAGATTTTCTCAAATCCAGAGTTTAATCTTATGCGGTCACGATTTGCGTAGCTCAACGGTGGAGCATATCGTCTAACCTGCGGTAGGTTATCCGGTTCAAGTCCGAGTCGCAAGTTCGTGGCCGCGTTTTTGTTTTGTTTGCATTCCATCTTGACACTCCCAGTAATTTTCGCTACAATAGTTCTGACACTTGGCGGGAGAAGTAAGCAACCGACTGCCTCCCACAGTCGAGAACTCCCATTCGCCAGCGAAGATCGGACGCAAGATGAGTTTGGAATGTTCTTGAATTCTGCATCTTTTAGCAGATTATAATAGCATAAAATATAAGGAGATTTCTATGAACAAAGGTACTCAAGAAATTGTTGTTCAAGCGGATGCTTTGAGGGAGTTTGTCAGCGTTTTATACCAGAAAGTCGGTGTTTTCAAAGAGGATGCAGATGCAGTGGCTAACATGGAGGTGGAAACAGACCTGAGAGGCGTGTATTCCCACGGCACTCGGGCTATGCCGCGTTATGTGCATGGAATCCGTTCTGGCAATCTCAAGGCGCGGCCGGATATGCAGATTGTTAAGGAAGGAGCGAGCTTCGCGTTGCTGGATGGCGACCGGGGATTGGGATATATGGCTGGGATACAGGCGATGAACCTAGCTATTAGTAAAGCTAAAATGACCGGTATCGCTGCTGTTGGCGTGCGGAATAGTGAACACTTCGGCGCTGCCGCCTGTTATTCCATGATGGCGCTGGAACATGACATGATAGGTTTTGCCACGACCAATACTGGCGGAACATCCATCGTCGCGCCTGGCGGAATTACTCCAGTCGTAGCGAATAATCCCATGTCCTACGCTATTCCGACTAAAGATGAACCGCCGATTGTGCTGGACATGGCCTGCGGTATTTCTGCTTGGGGGCGGGTCGGAACGATGAGCATGTATGGAGAAAAAATTCCAGATGGCTGGCTGTTGAGCAAAGATGGTCAACCGACGAATGACCCCAAGGTGGGTAGAATTATGCTACCGGCGGCTGGGCCAAAAGGATATGGATTGGCAGTCGTTATGGGCGCATTAGCCGGGCCGCTAGTGGGTGGTTTGACAGCTTGCCTCAAAAAGGATAGCGAACCTTCGGAACATTTTTTCTACGCCCTAAATATCGAAAGTTTCGTATCATTAGATGAATTTACCGAGACGATGGATGAGACAATTCGGATTATCCGCGCTTCCAAAACTGCCGAAGGAGTTAAACGAGTTTATCTCCCAGGCGAGATTGAATGGTTGAATCGTCAGAAATTTCTGCGAGAGGGTATACCACTACATAAAAATCATCTGGATTCATTGGCAAATTTAGCAAGGCAATTAGAGGTTAAGGTTTTCTGGGAATCATCGTAAGGCACAACAGATGGCGATTGATTGTATTGGACAATAGGAGTTGAAGCAACATCCTATTGTCCAAAGCAAGCTTTTCGCTCGTTGATAAAGACAAGCCTGGGCAGAGGTCTCTAGATGAGCCGTCGCAGTTTTAATACAACGGTGCGAAGAAATATCCCAGCATCATCAGTGATATCAAAATGCTTTCAACTGGACTTTTCTCCTCTGCAGGCTTTTGGGTGACCTCTGGTTTCATTGCTTTGATTGGTTTAATTTCACCGATTTGTTCAAAGGTATGGCATTGGGGTAGACAATAAGGCTTACTCTGGTCAATAGCTTCTCCTCTTTCTACTCTCAAGCGAGCTTCTCGTTTATGCTCCTTGTAGTAAGTGGGAAGTAAATCATAATCATAAGGAATATTAGTCGTAATACGATATGCTCCTACTTCCGAAACTATCGGTTGTTTCCCTTCCTGCCCCGAAAGGCTTGAGCTTAAACCGATAATTAATACTACACCAACCAGGCAAAATGCCAAAACAATTTTTGATTTCATCATTGCCTCCATAAAAAGATTGATAATGATTTATATTAGTTAACCAATGAGGAACAACACCACGCATAACAGATTATACAGCAAAAATTGATTTTCGTCAAGCATAAAAAAAAGGATGTTGACAAAAGAATCGCGTATGTTATCCTAATATCACATTCAAAATCCAAATTAGATGAGAAGCGTGGAAATTGATTTTAAAGGCTTAGGGGACTCAAAACAGGAAAATTTTTCGGAAATGTGCTGCCAGTTATTTTAAGAGGAATATCCAGGCAATGCGGGAAACATTAAGGAAATACGGAGGATATTAGAATGACTTGCCCTTATTATCGACAACCAAAATCAAACAAAAAGTATGGGGCCTGCACAGATGGTAAGGTTTATGCGCCAGTTCCCACACGGTCGTATAAAACACAATTTTGTCTTTCATCAACAGATTGTCGCGCACGGTGTCCCATCTACGCGGAAATCAAGGCGCGAAAAACACGTTCCGAGCATCCTGGACTGCTCAAAGAGGCTTTCAATATCGTAAGACGGAGTATAGAATTTTTCTTGCACGCGACATATTAGATTTCTATGAAAAGTTTAAAAATTTTCACCGCCAAGACTATCGATTTTCATATTCAAACATTCACAAAGAGGAGACGAAAAAAATGACAACTTTCTTGAAGTGTGAGATAGGTATAATCCTTGTGTGCATGATTATATGGGGGTTAAGCTGTGTTGAACAGGAAGAGATAATAAATCCTGTCAATCCAGAATCATCCGAGCTGATACCAGAACCATCTGAACCTATTATAGGAAATGAAGTCGGAAATCAGGCGCCCGAATTCTCGTTGCCAGATGAGAATGGTAACCTGGTCTCTCTGAGCGATTATAAGGATAACAATAATATTATTCTTCTCTTCCATACGGGTTCGACATGAGGCCCATGTGCCGCGCAGTTGCGCGAATTACAAGCGAGCTATGAGAAAATAAAAGAATTTAACACACTTATTTTATCTATAAGCTCTAAACCGCAAGTCACTGCTAAGCGCCTGGTTGAATTATTCAAGTTAGACTATCCTGTATTATCCGATGTCGATACCCAGATAATTCAGCAATATGGCGTTTTAAATGCGGCTGGTGACAATGCCATTATTTCCATTTTTATCATCGACACACAAGGAATTATCAGGTGGAAACAGATGCCTGAAGATACAATACCTGGTGAGCAAATTATACAGGAATTACAAAAAGTTGAGATACAATAAAATGGCTTTACGTGGATTCAAGTGGGAGCCAGGTAACCTTAATCAGTCTCAGATATGTGATGCGTAATGCGTAAAACGTAAAGAGTAAAACTTTACGTTTTATGGGAAAGCTCTTTTGCTTACCCCACAGAACCGCGTTGACCCAAAAAGAATAACAAGGAGTGAAAATATGTTGCTGAAAATCATCGCTTGCGAAATATCATTTCGTGAGATATGTATGGCCGCAGCGCGGTCAACAAATCTGGTTGATTTTGAGTTTCTGCCGCAGGGATATCATGACAATCCTGATATCGGTCGCGCGCTCATTCAAGAAAAAATTGCTTCTGTAGAAAATGGTAAATACGACGCAATTTTGTTGGGATATGCTTTGTGTAACAATATGCTCGTTGGCTTAACAACACATCACATACCGCTGGTCATTCCTCGAGCGCATGATTGTATTACCTTCTTCTTCGGCTCTAAGGAACGATATATGGAATATCATACATCGCGTCCAGGGACCTACTATTACACTTCAGGATGGCTGGAACATCGCAAACGCAAGAGTGAGCGCGTACCGACGGTTGGCTACGGCGCAAAACCCCGTAAGCCGGAGACGTCGGTGAGCGAAGCGAACACATTGAGGAACAATACATCCGGGGG
>DTYX01000699.1 GCA_012961655.1 Candidatus Poribacteria bacterium | reverse complement strand
GCCTTCTACAAATTCATCAAAAAGTTCTGCTTGTACATAACCTAATGTCCAGTTAGTATCTGTTTTTAGGTTACGCTCTTTGAGGTAAGCCAAGCCTGCATCTCTATCGGGGCGCCTTTGGCTCAAACGTCGCTAATGTGATGCGCCGTTTGAATCGAATTTGCCATTACTACGGGGTTGAACTCCAGTTTATCTGCTGTTCAGCGACAATTGCCAACCCTCTGGAATTAGCGGAAAAATTGACCGGTATGCCGATGGAACTGATAGATAATGATGGTTCCCCCAAGGGAACAAAGCATTTCATATTATGGAATCCGCCATACATCGACGAAGAGAAAAGCTACCGCCGCAGTCCCACTACCGAAGCGCAATATTTGATGGCAAAACTGATAGAACGGCACATTCAAACTATTACATTTACCAGAGCCAGAGTCATTGCCGAATTGATTTATCGCTACGTCCGCGACCTGTTGAAGGAAAAAGCGCCTGAACTCGTCGATTCAATTAGGGCATATCGTGGCGGCTATCTTCCCGCCGAACGACGCGAAATTGAGAAGCTGCTGTTCTCCGGTCAATTGCTCGGCGTAACCAGCACCACAGCATTGGAACTAGGAATAGATGTCGGCGCCTTGGACGCCTGCTTGATTGTCGGTTTCCCAGGCACAATCGCCAGCCTGTGGCAGCAATCCGGGCGCGCCGGTAGGAAATCTGAGGATTCTTTGACGGTATTCATTGCTTACAATGACCCGGTCGAACAGTATCTCATGCGCCATCCCGAATATCTGTTCGGGCAATCTCCCGAAAATGCGGTCATCGACCCGGGAAACGTCTACGTGCTAGCGGAACATTTGCGCTGCGCCGCGCATGAATTACCGTTGAGCGAAGAGGATGCGGATATCTTTGGAGAGTTGACCTTGCCGCTACTGGATGTGCTTTGTGAACATGGCGATTTAACTCAGATTGGCGATAAATGGTACTGGGCTTCTACAGCTTATCCCGCCTCAGAATCCGACCTTCGAGTTATCTCAAATGACACCTACACTATCATGGACATCTCACGCGGCAATTTGGTGTTAGGCAGCGTGGATGCGGTCAATGGTTTTGCGATGGTGTATCCCGAGGCAATCTACATGCACGAAGCGGAGACTTATCTGGTGCGAGATTTAGATTTGGAACAAAAAATCGCTTATGTCGAACCAATCGATGCGGATTACTACACTCAACCGTGGTTTGAGGAAACTATTTTCATCACAGAGCAGAAAAAAGCAAAAGAGTGGAATGGCTCTCAGGTCTACTTGGGCGAAGTTCGTGTTACTCGAAAAACTGTCGGCTTTGTGCGGATGCGATTCTACACGATGGAAAATCTGGGCAGTGAGCGTCTGGATTTGCCTGAGCAGAATCTAGAGACGATAGCGTTGTGGGTAATCCCTCCGGAAGAACTGTTAGACCGTCTAAAGTATGAAAAATCCGGAAAGCCGTATGAAGGATTAGAGGGCGTCAAGAATGTTCTGGCATCGGTGCTTCCGCATTATGCAATGGCTGATAGACAGAGCATCCGCGGTAAAGTTCAGCAACTTGACAATGAGCAAATCGCAATTTTCCTCTATGATGCTTACCCAGGCGGACTGGGCTTTGCAAATAAAGGCTACGAATTACTGGAAAAAATTATAGAACATGCTCAAAAAATCATCTCAGAATGTGAATGCGCGGATGGTTGTCCGTCGTGTGTGAGACAAACGGATGCAATGATGTGGGGCGGAATTGACCCTGACAAGGAATCCGCCGCGTTTATTTTGGAGGAGATGATTGTAATGTAAACACATCTCTGATAAATATGCTTCCTTAACTTGTTTACAAAAGTTAAGCAAGAAAGCCCCCGCATTCATGCAAAAAGCAACGGACGACTTCGTCTTACCGCGAGGATGATAAGTCTTATGGGGGAACGCATCGGGGGAGAACCGGACTTTCACGAACGTGATTTTGAGTTTCATGTAACATTGCCGAAAAGGGGCGCCACTTAGAAAATCTACCCGACATATTGGTGCAAGTGCTATCAAGGAACTGACAATCAGAGCGTAGAATTTCACACATCACGTTTTACGTTTAACTATTCAGTTGCATATGTCATAAGGAATCACAACAAATGTATAAAAAAACAATCTTTGTATGTCTGGACGGATGCGGCCCTGAATACATCGAGCAAAGCGATACGCCGAATATCGATAGGATGGCGACTTATGGGTTTTGTTGGATAGGACATTCGGTCATTCCATCCGTCACGAACGTCAATAACGTTTCCATAGTTACAGGTTCACCGCCGTCGGTACATGGAATTACGTCGAATTACTATTATGACCGCCAATCGAAGCAGGGGGTGTTCATGGAATCACCCGATTTTCTGCTGACGGGAACCGTGCTTCAACGAGCTAAAAAGGGAGGTTTATCCACGGCGGTATTGACCACCAAGGATAAATTGCTTCGATTATTGGGCAAAGATGTAGATACAGTAATTTCAGCGGAATCCCCCCCCGATTGGCTTTTGCAAACCATAGGACAACCTGGACACATTTACAGCGCTGAAATTAACATCTGGTTATTCCGAGCGTTGAAGGTTGTGTTGAGGGAAAAGAACCCGGATGTGGTCTACATTGCGACCACGGATTACATGATGCACAAATACGCCCCTGACGCGGAGGAATCTCAAGCGCATATCCATGCTTTGGATAAGCTGTTCGGTGAAATGCTCGATGAATACGATGCGCGGATGCTTCTCACGGCTGACCACGGAATGTCGGATAAAACAGTTGCCGTTGACCTCGCTCAAATCCTGCGAGAGGAAGGCATCATAGCGGAAGTGATTCCCATCATCAAAGACCGGTATGTCGTCCATCATGGAAATTTGGGTGGGGCGGCGTATATTTATCTCGATGAGAAGGATATAGATGAGGCAGTCAAAATTCTGAAAGAGTGCAAAGGCGTTGAGGAAGTCTGGCTGCAGACTGACGCCGCGGAGGAATTTCAGCTATACAAAGAACGAATCGGTGATATTTTTGTGTTAGCTGACCGCGATTGCGTTTTTGGCGGGAATGCTGTAGCGCAAACTGTTCGCTTCGCTCACAGCCTGCCCTCGAACCCTTCGCTCCGCTCGAGGGTAAACTTCGTGAAGGGACGCTTTCGGCTTACGGTTAGTTTGCGTTCCCACGGTTCAAGATACGAGAGCGAAACGCCTATCATCGGATACGGACTAAAACCGCCTAAACAGTGGGAAAATAATTTTGAAATAACTTTGATCGATTTTTTTTAATGCCCATCTCGCTTAAGTAAATTCGAAAAAAGGTATTCCATTTTTTGCGATTTGAGAGATTGTAGT
>DTYX01000698.1 GCA_012961655.1 Candidatus Poribacteria bacterium | reverse complement strand
AGACCGTTGCCCCTCAAGAATTAAAAATAATCTGTAAACTCAAATAGCTGTATATTCGTGTCTGTTTTCATCTAACATCAAAACCATTTAGAAAGTCGAGCAGATAACCATTATGAAAGCAAAACCCACAATTTTCCTCCTACTGCTGGTCTTTTTCCTAATCAGCGCGATTCCTTCCTTTCCCCAGGAATCGGCAATGGATAAAAAAGCCTTTGAAAAAGCAGTAAAAAGATACCGTAAAACAGTAAGGAAAGATGAGAAGAATCTCGAACTGCATCGCCGAATGATTGAATCGGCTTATCGAGCAAATAGCATCAGTGTGCCGCTCTATATCTATCAGGAATCCTACAAGAAACATCCCAACCATCCAATTGTACTTTATGTCTTAGGATACACCCATCTCACCAAAGGAACAGAAGAGTCGCTGACAGCAGCAGAGAATTATCTGAAACAAGCGCTTGAGAATGAACCAAATCTAGTAGACGCTCATGCTGCTCTGGGAAGATGTTATCTTAAACAAGGTCAAAAAGAGCTTGCTTTAGAGGAATTGGAAGCGAGCATTCGACTTGACCATAAATTTGCTCCCGCCTATTTAGACCTGGCACGCTACTATTCTTCGGAGAGAAGTTATCAGAAAGCCATCTCAAACTATAAAGAAAGCCTAAAGCTCGACGAGAAATCCTTTGAAGGGCATTTTGAATTGGGTGAAATCTACTTTGATATGAAAGATTACGCCTCTGCGGAAGGTGAATTTCTAAAAGCCCTGACGTATGCTCGCTCAGAGGACGAAAAAGTGGCGAAAGCATACTATAAACTTGGGCAGATTAGGGCATGGCAAAATCGACCCGAAGAAGCCATTGACTTTTATAAAAAAGGGAAGAGATACGCTTCTAACCCCGCACCGAGATATAAACTGGCAAACATTTTTCTCGATGTCGATAACATACAGTACGCCATCCGCTCGCTTCAAAGCGCTCTTGCGCTTGACCCAAGATACGCGGACGAGGTTGGTAAGTTAAAGGACCTGTCCTCGAACGAAGTGAAGGATGCCAGCGCCGTTGAAACCGCTAATATAATTAAAGAGATGCTCGTCAAAAATCCCAATAACTCCCAGCTACAGTATTTCGTAGGAAAATTGCAACTCAAATTGGGCGATACAACTTCGGCTAAAGAACATCTGGAAAAAGCGAAAGAGCTCGCCCCAAGCGACGAAGAGATACGCGCGCAGTTGGGAGAGGTCTACGAACGGGAGAATGAACCTGAGAAAGCAACGGAAGAGTATAAACAGGCGGCAGAACTCGGCAAAGCTCAATTGCCCGTGCTATTACACCTGGCAGATACCTATCGCAAGGAAGGCGATGAAGCGAAATTCATTGAGACGGTGGAGCAGATTCTCGCCATCGACCCAAAGCATCCCGACCTGCAGTTCGAATTGGCGGTCATCTATGAGCGGAAGGCAAATGAAGAAGATAGGAAAAATACGGATTATCTGTTTGCCAAAGCCGTTGAAAGAGCCCACCAAGCGGCAATGCTTGCACCTAACAACGGCAAGTACCGCCTGAAACTCGCCGACCTGTACGCCAAACAGGGTAAACTGAAAGCGTTGAAGACATACGAAGAGGCTATTGCGCTCGCGCCCAATTCCGCAGAAGCTTATGCCGGCAGAGCGGCGTTTATGCTGAACTACCGATTTGGCGCCCAAAAAGCTCTGCTGTACGACCCTGAAGATATTCTCGCTGACCTCAAAAAAGCTATCCAATTGGATCCAAATCTCGCGGGCGCGCACTATTCTTTGGGGATTATTTACGACCGAATGGGAAGTATCGACAAGGCGATATCGGAATTCGAGACGACGGTTAAACTTGATGAGACGAATTACAAGGCGTATCTCTACTTAGCGGAAAAGTACGCCAACGGCAACGAACCGATGAAGGCAATCGACGCTTTTGCCAAAGCCATCAAATATGACCGAAATAATGTGGAGGCGTTGAAGGACTTCGCCTTCCTGACATTGAAATATAACGAAGCAAAATGGCGGGATGCGAAAGCCGCTCTAAAGCGAGCCTTGGAAATCAACGCGGACGACCCAGAGGCGCTAATGAACTACGGCTATACGCTGTATCTCGATAGAGATTTTGCCGGCGCCATCGAAAATTACTTGCATGCCCTTAGATTCGACCCGAATTCCGCTCAACTTCACTACAACCTCGCTTTAGCTTACGATGCTAATGGCCAGAAGACGGTTGCGCTGCAGGAATGGCGGAAAGTGGTCGATTTAGACCCAGATGGGCGTTTCGGTATGACCGCTCTTGAGCGCATTGTGGCGCTTGGCGAAAAACCTTAGCAGACTAATTATCATCGCTCCAGTATGTTCTTTCCATACTATATCATACAAGTATGCTTATTCGCAACTTAAAAATTACACGATTTCATGCCCCGAATCTGTGAATAAGGTGCGCGGATAAGCCACCTTCCATCTATTTTTTTCAAGGAATCTACCTGAGAAAATGGGAATTTCTAAGTTGACAAATAGATTTTGGATGTTACAATAATATTAACGATTACGTTATCGATAAACAGTGTTCTACTTTCAAGAGAACAGACGCTTACTTTACGCAACCAGTAGATTTCGATGATTTAGAAGGAGTTTTGATTAGTGAATCATGTTACGATGAAGGATATTGCTAAAAAGGCACAGGTTTCCGTTAATACTGTTTCAAGAGCGCTGAATGACAAGCCGGACATCAGTGAAACTACAAAGGAAAAAATTCAAGAAATAGCTAAACAACTGAACTATAAACGCAATATCCTTGCTAGAAATTTGCGAACAACCAAAACCAAAACAATTGGGGTTGTTATTTCTGATAATTCAAATCCCTTTTTTGCCAAAGTGCTAAAGGGAATCCAAGATGCGACCAATGGTCAAGGCTACCAAATCATTTTATGTAATACGGAAGAGAAATATGAAAAGGAAGAGGAAGCAGTTCGACTGTTACTTGAGTTAAGGATCGCGGGGTTATTAATTACTCCCACACAAGCAAGGATTGATAACCTTTTAGAATTAAAACAGTTGGGAGTACCCTTTGTTTTGTTGGCAAGAAAAATAGAGAATATAATGGCGAACTATGTCGTTTGCGACGATGTTCCAGGCGCATATATAGCCACTAGCTATATTATTCAGCAAGGACATAGAAAAATTGCATTTCTCGGCGGGCTTTCTGGGATTTCTGATGCAAAAGGGCGTTTGGAGGGGTACAAGTAAGCGCTCTCTGAAAATCAGGTTGAGTTTAATCCATTCCTCGTCCGAGCTGGTTGCTTCGATCCAGAGACTGGCTATGAAGCAATGAAGCAAATTTTAATGGAGCAGGAAAGGCCGACAGCAGTCTTTTGTTTTAGTGACTATGTGGCGATGGGAGCTATAAAGGCGATACAGGAAAAACAGTTGGAAATTCCTGAAGATATCGCTGTCGTCGGCTACGATGATATTGAATTTGCAACGTATCTGAAAATACCTCTGACAACCATTAAGAATCCTAAATATTCTATGGGGGTGGAAGCGACAAAATTGCTTCTGGGGATTATCGAAGGGAAGATAACTCAACCACAACAAGTTATCCTCAAACCTGAACTGACGATTAGGGAATCTTGTTAAACGTTTCAACCATTTTCATGCTCAAGGTTAATTTCGTTTTTTACCTCTGTTCACTTCGTTCAGTGATTTACTTCGTAAACCACTACCCCCGCCGTGAGTGGCGGAGGTGCTGAATCCTGCTCATCAACCGTAAGTCGAACATAATAAGGGTTTATTAGTTTTATCCGCAAAAAAGCTTGCCAAAATTGTCTTTTTATAGTATAATAACATTAACGATAACGTGAACGATAAAGTTACTATTTTTTCAATAGTGCTAACGCCCAATTACAATTTCACCGATGGTGATGTCAGATGCCAAAGTTTTTGCAGTATGGAACAGGTAACATCGCCAGGTCTTTGATGGGGCAACTGTTTTCCAGAGCAGGCTACGAGGTTGTTTTTGTAGGCAGAAATCAAACTGTCATTAATGCCCTCAACAGGGAAAGAAAATATCTAATCCAGGTCAAGGATAGACATCCCTACGATATCTGGGTGGAAAATGTCAGAGCCGTCTCTTGTTATGACAGAGAGCGAGTTATTGATGAGATAGCGAGTGCGGATTTAATGGCAACCGCTATTGGCCCGGACGCGCTGCCGCAGATTTATGAAACTCTTGCCGATGGCATCAAAAAGCGTGATAAACCCCTTAATATCCTTATCTGCGAGAATCTTCGTCACATGTCTCGCGTTGTAAAGTCAGGACTCAAAAAGTATTTTCCCCTAAACTATCCGCTTTCGAAGCGGGTTGGACTGATTGAAACCACTATTGGAAAAATGGTTCCTATTATGCCGGAAGCTATCAGGGAAAAAGACCCATTGCTGATTTGGGCTGAAGCATATAATCTCTTGCTCGTGGATAAAAATGGCTTCATTGGTGATATCCCCAGGGTCGATGGTATGATAGCCAAAGAGAATTTTGACGCCTATGTTGATAGAAAGCTATTTATTCACAATCTCGGTCATGCTGCTCTCGCTTATTTAGGATACTTTATATACCCCTCTCATCCCTATATTTGGCAGGCTATTTCTGACAAAACGATAGAAAAAGTGGTGGGGGCGACGATGTGGGAATCAGGAGGCGCCTTAATCAAAGAATATCCAGGCGAATTTGATGAACAAATCCAGGGGGAATATATCGAAGATTTGATTCAGCGCTTCAAGAATCCGTATCTCAATGATACAGTCTATCGCGTCGGGAGAGATGTTCCCCGCAAGCTTGGACCGAACGAAAGGCTCATAGGCGCGGCTGTGATGGATATCAAACATGGGATAATCCCCAGATATACCGCATTAGCCATT
>DTYX01000697.1 GCA_012961655.1 Candidatus Poribacteria bacterium | reverse complement strand
GCCTACTTTGAAAACGGGATTGAGCGAGGTCACCGGGTCCTGAAATATCATCGCAATCTCATTGCCGCGTATCTTTCGCATCTCAGATTCGCTAAGGGTAAGCAAATCAACATCACGTAGGAAAACATTGCCATCAACAATTCTCCCAGGCGGTTGCGGAATAAGTCGTAGAATCGACAGCGCGGTAACACTCTTGCCACAACCCGACTCGCCGACGATACCCAATGTGGCGCCCTCGTTTATCGCGAAACTGACGCCATCCACAGCGGGAACAACTACATCTTCCAGGTAAAAATAGGTTTTGAGATTCTGAACTTTTATCAGTTGATTTGACATGGTTGTTTTAGTGGAACGGCGCAAAGGCGCGTTCCTTACTTTGTTATCGCCAGAAAGCAGGAAGAATGGAAGGGTGGATGAATGGATGGCTTCTATTCTTCCTCTCAATGGCGAATTAGGATAGATACACGGATTCAACTCAACAATCTCAAAAGGTCATCCCGCAGCATCTTGAAATTCAGACATTTATTTGTGACGACTGCTGAATCAAAATACTGGAATCAGCAACAAAGAGCTCGGCTTGACTACCTTGTCAAAAATGCACAATACGTCCATGTAGTAAACGATACCACGAAAGTCGCCGCAAAAGGCTATCATACACGAAATACAGCTTTGGTAGACCACGGCAATGTTGTGCTGTCAAGATGGGATGGGCGTGGACATGGCGGAACGTACAACTGCATCAATCAGACAAATTCAAAGGACGTCCCTGTTTTTGACGCAACAATTATCCTTGACAAAAAAATTATCATCTGGTATAGTAAATTAGAAAAATATGAGCGTGATTATAGAAGGAAACATTGTAGATTTTGTTCCTTTCTTCAGCTGGTTCACTATTATCCTTTGATTTTGAGAAAGAAGAGGTTAAACTGCTGGAGTGAAACGTGATGATACCGTTCACTTTTCACGTTTCAGGTCGAATTTCCAAATTCGACACCCCCCTGCTCCGTACACCGGGGTACAAGTCGAGATGTGCATCTCGACCTACAAGAACTAAAATTCAATTTATTGGAGGTAAAAAATGCCAAAAACAATGAAAGCTCAAATATTTTACGAGCCAGAAAATATGAAACTGGAAGAGGTACCAGTACCAGAAATAGGTGTAGATGAAGTTTTAGTTCAGGTCAAAGCCTGCGGCATCTGCGGTTCTGATATCGCATATTACTACGGCGATAGCTCGTTGGAGACGGAGACCGGCAAAGGACCGCTTATTCTTGGACATGAGTTCTCCGGCGAAGTCGTAGAGATAGGTTCGATTCCTGAACAGAAAGGTCTGTTCAAACCCGGTGCTCGAGTCGTCATTGACCCATTGCAATATTGCTATGCCTGCGAAATTTGCAAAAAGGGTGAATTCAATCTGTGTGAGAACAAAAATGTCTTGGGTGTTTCACACAACGGCGGCTTCGCGGAATATTGCGCATCCCACTACACGGGACTGCATAAGATTCCCGACAACGTCTCTTATGTCGAAGCGGCGATGACTGAGCCGTTAGCGGACGCAGTGTATGCCGTGCAGAAGATGTCGGTTAAGCTTGGAGATTTCTGCGTTGTCATTGGCCCTGGTGCCATCGGAATCATGATGGTGCAGTTGATAAAATCCAGCGGTGCAGGCACTGTTGTGCTGGTTGGGACCCGCGATTATCGTTTGGAAGTAGGAAAAGATTCCGGAGCGGACATGATAATCAATACAGCGGATGAAAACTCACCGTACTACGTAGCAGACCTCAAAGCAAAAATCGAAGAGTTGACCGATGGCAAATTCGCCGACGCCGTCATCACTCCGACAGGTTCAGTTGAAGCGATGGAAATGGCTCTGGAGATTTCTGGACGTAGGTCTCGAATTGTGTATTTCGGCCTTCCTTCCGATGAAGCTGTCATTCGTGTCCACGCGCTATCGGCTATCTTCTGGGATAAAAGTATCCTCTTCTCCTGGCTCGCGCCGCTGACCTGGCCGACCGCTTTGAAAGCTATTGCTACCGGGCTTGTGGATGTCAAGAAGTTACATACTCACACTTTCAAACTCGAGGATTTAGCTCAAGGCATCGCAGATGTAAAAGCCCGCAAAGGCAATGTTATGAAGGCTATCGTAGAGCCGTAACTCCCCACTATTCAGAATGCAGCACCAGTCGCGTCTACGTTGGGGTTTAGGGCGGCGTGTTTGCCGCTGAAGGCTATATCTTGTTAAACCTTTTAGCGTATTACCCGTCCAGCGGATATTTCCATTCGAGATACCGGCTGGATTCATACTAATCGCCGCTCATCAAACTGCAGGGTGCTACATGGAAATACGGCGACTTTTGAACCCGCGCCGTAGTATTTGCTCAGTTCCTCGATGACATCCTCCCATTTCCCGAACAACAGCGTGTCTTCGGAATAATGCTCATACAAGTCGGCGTAATTGATATTGGGGCAGAAGAAAATCAACTTGCGGTTTTGCAACATCTCTTTGAAACCCGCGCGACTTTCGATACGCCAATGCAAGCGCATGCCGCGGTCTATAAGTGAGTGAAAACCCCGTCCTTCTGAACCTGCCGTCGTTACGACAATGGCGCCTCCTTCTTTTACCAGCGCTTCATCACGATTGCTCCAGACATTGGTCGCGTTGACAGCTTGAACAAACTCAGTATCCTTGGGGAATGCGTTAAATACACCGATGTCCATATTTTGTGGTATCTTCGTGGCATAGACGCGCTGTGCCAGTTGGACGGCGGCGCGGTGGGCATCGACTAGATCACCGACAAAGACACCGGCCGTCTGTCCTAAAGAATTGCCAACGGTGTTGACGATGACATCCAGCCCTGCTATCCGCGCCGCTTCTTCGATGTCGGCGCGTTGTTCGTTTCCTTCGATAACAGCGACGCCGCCAGTTTCACCTGTCATAGCTGGGGTGTGATTGCGCTCTAAAACATCGATACCGCATACACCTGGCAAAATAATCTTCCCTCCGCCGCCGAAGCCCGCGAGCGGATGCAGAGAGATGAATCCGACGCCGATTTTTAGGTCCGCGGAGGCGAAAAATTTATTGACTTTTACAGGTGTCCCACGGCTGGTTTGACCCAAATCGACGAGATTTTCAAAAGGATGATGATTGACGATGGCAAATCGGTCTACTATGTCAACTCCGAGTTTTTTTATGGCGTCCGTCCGCATCATCGGACGATGGGCGCCGATAGCGAAAATAATCTGAATGTTTTCCTCTTTTATCCCACCAGCGCACAATGCTTTTAAAATGTGCGGCATCAGGCGATATGCTTGCGTTGGACGGGTTAAATCATCCACTGCTATGGCTACCGATTCTTTGCCTGCCGCTAACTCTGAAATCCGCGCTGTGCCAATTGGATTCTCAAACGCTTTGCGAATCTCCGAATCTGAAATATCTGGTGCATCTTCCATCTTGGACACGGTTAAATCCCAATTTTCGGGAAATGTTAATTCCATCTGTGTATTGCCATACCATGACATCCAGGGAACTTTTACGCTTTTCATTTATCGACCTCCTCACATTAAGAAAATCCATTTGCAAGGTCCCCATTTTTCATCTCTTTTTTGAAATCTTTATTTTATTATCATCATTTTTCGCGTAGCGCAAAAATTGCCCGCCCCAATTTTCGGGCTTGCGTAGTTTATCCCGCCCCGATTATCGGGATAGGCTTCGACGGGGCGAACTTGCAAGGTGTAAAAATATACACCTGATGCCACCTTCTCACCAAAGCTATTCCTGCCATTCCAATAGGCAGCCCTATCTTTAGCCATATAAATACCAGCTTTTTTGGCGCCTAATGGAATGGTGTGGATATGTTGACCTTTATCACTGTATATATGAATTACGACAGTTGCATCAGCGGCAAGCTGATAAGGTATCCACGTTTCTGGATTGAAAGGATTTGGATAGTTCGGCAACAAGATAGATTTGGGTGGAATAATTAGATCTTTCCATTT
>DTYX01000696.1 GCA_012961655.1 Candidatus Poribacteria bacterium | reverse complement strand
TCAGGTTCTCCTGCGGGTTTGGGCGGTGGTTCTCCTTCGCATTGCGTCGCCTCATCCCAGTTGGCATCTGTAATCTCTGAAGTTGAATACCTGATGTCGTAAGTCTTTGCTTGTCCTTCGTCTCCATCATCTCCCGGCACGGTCCAGGTGAGCGTGATGCTATTCGCTGTCAGGTCACTCGCCGCTAAGTCCGTTACTGCTGCTGGGGGTATTATGTCATCGGGCTTGCATGGCACAGTTAAAAATGGATTATAATTGACTAATCCTAAACTGGCATCATCCAAACCGTCCCAAATCATCGCCTTTACCACCGATTCCTTATCCGTCCCCCAATAACAGTTTGTCGCGTCTATAGGCGCCGCGCCAGACGCATTCCCGCAGACGAGCGAAAATCCGGTGTTGTTGTAAACATCGTTGTGGTTGAAGGCTGGATTGCCTTTGATATAAACTCCGTCTCCAGTGTTGTCTTTGATGACGTTGGCATATTCGCACGAATCGCCGCCTATGATGGAATCGGCGCTTACATCCAGCCTGACGACGCCTCTAAAGGAGGTAGAAGCGGTGTTTTGGGTAATCGTGTTCCCCTGCATTATGACAGTGCCAGAAGCATAAATCGCACCTCCAGAAGAGGCGGAATTATTTGTGAACGTGTTTCTTGTGATGGTGACGGTTGCAGAAGTAGCATAAATCCCGCCGCCATATTCAGCAGAATTTTCGCTAATTGTAGAGTTCTGAACTGTGAAGGTACCACCAGAAGCATATATCCCGCCGCCATAACCAGAAGAGTTCCCGCTTATGGTGCTATTTTGGATGGTGACGGTAGAACATCGCATAATAAGCATTGGCGGCTACACGATACAGTTCATTCGCCAAAGCCAACTCCGCTCCTTTGAGAAATTCCTTCGCTATATTCAGATGCATGAAATCCTCCTGTGAGGACTGGTTTTCTTCGTAAACCAGTAGTTCCCGCTTGAATCAAAAGTTGGCATGAGCGGAAAAACCCAATTGTAGCATCGGTTCGGAGGGAAAGTCAAGATAGATATTTTCACATTACACTCAATACTCAATAACTATTTTCCCTCCGATACGTTTTAATCCCTCTTGTAGAGCGTCAATCATACTTTGTCGAATCTGAAGCGTTATTTTCGCATCCTCGCCATCGGACGACACATCGACCACATTAGCTCGGAGTCTATTCAACAGATTCAGCGCGCCGCCGATGTGTTGATATGGGGTGCGAAGACAAAAGGTTTGGTGGAAAATTCTGGTTTCTATTGAAGCTGATTTGAGACACTCTCTGGCGCATCGACCGTAAGCGCGAATCAGTCCGCCAATTCCCAATTTGATGCCGCCGAAGTAGCGTATGACCACGCAGATTAAGTTATTCAAGCCCGATGAATTTATGGCGCTGAGAATCGGCGGTCCGGCGGAGTTGGTCGGTTCGCCGGCGTCGGTGCAGTACTCCCGTTTTTTATCGCCCAGACCAATGCTATAAGCATAGCAGTAATGGCTTGCCTTCGGATATTCAGCTTTGGCGTAGTCCAAAAAATCGTTGATTTCTTGAATTGAACTTACAGAGGTGCTTAGACCGATAAAATGAGATTTTTTGACTGTTAAATTACTTTCAGAGATTCCTGAAATCGTTTTATATTCATCCATTATATTTCACCATAAACCCGTTTTCTTTGAGAAAACGGGTTTATCACATAAGCCGCCTCGACATGCCTTCGACTCGCAGTAATTTCGCTTCATTCAACAACCATCCATTCTCGACGATATGGGTTAGCTCTAAAGAGAATTCGATGGTATATCTGCCTGGCGTTTGAATAACATCGGATACGTCAATTTTATCGATGGTTCGCTCCGCGGTTGAAGGGATAAAGCCGCCGATTGCTTTCTTATTTAGAACGACCGTTCCATCGACTGTTATGCTCAAGAAGGCGTCCACTTTATCCTGGTCTTGAGTTATGTCGTATTTCAGTTCGACCCTATCGCTAAAAACGGCGTCAACTGTCACTTCGTATCGTAACACATCGTTCAACTCTTTTGCCGGCCAGTGGGTATCTGAACCTATGATAATCGTATTACTGATAGCTTTGACTGAAATGGTGATGCTCTGTTGGTCGATAACTTCGCCGTCAGTTACTGTGAGTGTAATAGTTTGGACACCAGGTTCTTCAGGCGCGGTATAGATGATTTGCTTGCCGTTTCCTTCAATGCTGCCGCCAGTTGCGTTCCAGGTATAAGACAGGAAAGCTTCCTGTCCGGAATATTCCACTTGGCATTCTATTATCGCGGTGTCGCCTGATTCAAGTTCTATCATGCTGCTTTTTAATTCCGCGATTTTTAAGGTGCCTCTGGCTGGAGCATACAACTGATCTTCTCCACATCCAGTGATGATGAATAGAGCAAGAATAGCAGTAAAAATGATTGACTGCTGTGACATAGCTTTTGCCTCCTAATTCCATTTTATTATAGACGTTCAGATAATATTTGAGAAAACGAATGGCATAAAGTCAAAATCAAGGGACAAAGGGTTAAGGGGCAAGAGGGAAAAAGGGCTAACTGCCACCTTGCCATTTTGCCATGATTGTACCACCAAAAACAGCATTAGTTTTCACATTCTTTTTCTGAATATCTATAATTACTATACTTTCTTTTTCCGTCGTCTATGGTAGAATATGATAATCACCGCGACTAGAAATAAAGCGATTAAAATATAACTTGCGTCATTTACCATTTTTTGGGCGTGTTCCCAGCTTTCACGGAAGATATATCCTAACAATGAAAATCCTACAGCCCAGGGAATCGCGCCAGTCGCGTCGTAGAATAAGAATTTTCGGATGGGCATCTTCGTCACGCCAGCGACAAAGGGCGCGAAAGCGCGCAGAAAGGAGGTGAATCTCCCGAAGAATATAGTTTTGCCGCCATGTCTCTCGAGGTAATGTCGTACCTTCTCAAGTTCCCTTTCTCTGACGAAGAAAAACTTGCCCATCTTAAGGGCTAACTTCTCTCCGAAGTATCTTCCAATCAAATATCCTGTGGTATCGCCCAAGAACGCCCCCGCTGCGGCAAATCCCATCACTTTGAGCAATTGAATGTAAACCCGCGTCCCAGGTTCTATATCGCCCAGCGCGGCAAAAAAACCTGCGACTACAACTGTCGTTTCGCCAGGTACGACCAATCCGATAAACGCAGAGGTTTCCAAAAAAGTCGCAGTAAAAACCATATAGTAGCCCCATCGTCTCAACATATAGACAACCCATTCCATTAGCTGTTTCATCAATTGTTCCATGACAATTATCCTAATCCGTTGGCGAATTCAACTTTTCATCTTTCAATATATCGTCATTTGAGTTCAATCACTCAAGGCAAAATAGTGAAATTAATAATTAACGCCCTAGAATTTCGATACCAGGAATTGTGTCGTTGATTGGGTTTGTCTCGCAGGTGGCGATTCAGGATATCCCGAGTTTTTCTATCGATCTAGAAAAATAGTTAGACAATCTACCCAGGCATGCGCTCCTTGAAATTTTTTTCAATTTTCTCTTGACATTCAACAGAAATTATATTATAACTTAAAATAAAGCGGTTAATTCTGTTGTAAGGGGCGGTTAGAACGAAGGTTGTCCAGGATTATCTAAGATTTTGGGCAACTGTAGATACCACGCTGGAAGGT
>DTYX01000695.1 GCA_012961655.1 Candidatus Poribacteria bacterium | reverse complement strand
TGGGAAAAATCCAAAGCAGTATGTCGCAATGCTCTGAAGTGTCAAGTTTTTGTAAAAGGCAACAACGCGATATTGCGGGCGCGTTTAATAGCCTCGGTCACCTGCCGTTGATGCTTGGCGCAATTTCCCGATACTCGACGCGCTATAATCTTCCCGCGGTCGGTTGTAAAACCTCTAAGCATGTTGATGTCTTTGTAATCGATAGATTTGACTCTTTCGGCGCAAAGTCGGCATACCTTTCTGCGCATTCTTCTGGTGGTTGGTTGTCTCATTATTATGTTCTCCTCTTATTTTAACTCAAATTGCTAGCTATACTGGATGAAGGCTCAAATTCAGTAACCTTCTCTTGGTAACTAATGGTTCGTTCCATAATTCCGTATAGGGTTTGGTAGCGCCATCTGGCGGCACAGAGGCGCGCCGCTACGACATTTATCTTGTAGCGTCATCCCTCTGTGGTGACATCTTTTTGTACTTCATACGAATTTAAAGAATCGACCACTATCTTATTTTAATTCTTTGCCTAAGGGCTATGGGGCGAAGGGTCGCTTTTGAGTGAGTAAGAGATTGCATCCCAAACTTACCCCAATAGCCCCATATTGTCCCTTAATCCCTCCATTAGAAGGGGATGTCATCTTCTGTCTCCGTGGGTATTCCTGCCCCTTCTTCTTCTTCAGCAACAGGGGCAGCTGGCGCACTGGTTGGAGCCCTGGATGGTTGCCCTTCGACAGGCGCTTGTCCAACGCCTCTAGGTAAGAGATGAATATTTTCCGCTACTACGCTTAGTTTATTTCTCCTCTCGCCGGTTTCTGTTTCCCAAGAGTAGAAATGTAACCTCCCTTCCAAAAGTAAAAGTCTACCTTTGCTTAGGTATTCTCCGCAGATTTCCGCGGTTCTTCCGAATGCGGTAACGTCTACAAAACATACCTCTTCTTTCCTTTCCCCCGATTGCGGGTCAGTATAGACCCGATTCATAGCCATCCCAAAAGTAGTTCTTGCTGTTCCACTGGTTGTATATTTAACCTCGGGGTCACGCGTTAAGTTACCCATCAGGATAACTTTATTGAGACTTGCCATTTTCAACTCTCCTTTATTTTGATTTTGTTCAATGGGATAATTCCAATTGTTATTCTTCTTTATCCCCATTGGATTTTTCTAATACGGACTATTTCTCAACACCTTCGCTACCTTGTTCAATATTGCTTACTTCTTCCGTTTGATTCTCGGCCGCTTCCGGTAACGGTTGTGTAAGGTTACCCTCGAAGTTCACCACCATATATTTGATAATAGATTCTGTAATCCGATAGTGGCGCTGAAGTTGCTCGATGAAGTCGGGCTCAGATTCAAAGACCATCAGAACGTAATACCCCTCGGTATGCCCTTTTACTTCATAAGCTAATCTCCTTCTGCCCCATGGGTCTAATTTTTTTACCTCATAACCATTGGATTCTATGAGGTTGCGTACATCAGCAATTGTCTGTTCAAAGACAGCATTTTCGCTATCAGGATTAATAATGAAGATTGTTTCGTAAAGTCTTCTCAATTTACTACCTCCCTATGGACTACCGGCTCTGTGATTTACACGCAGTTCACAAAGTAAACCCGTCTTCAGAGCAGGGTTAATCTATCAAACCTTCCTTTCATTTTCCTCTGTTTGATTCATCTTTACCTGTTTTTCAAGTTTTGTTCGCAGGATTCTTATCTTTCTATCACAACCAAGACACCGGATGCCGATATCCATGCCAATCTTCCAGATTTCCCATTTTTTACTTCCACATGGGTGTTGCTTACGTAAAACTAAAATATCGCCTATTTCAAACCGATACATGGCAATTCCTCAACTCAACTACATTGGGCAACAATTAAGCCGCATATTAAATTTATTCATCGCCGCTTCAATGCCATCTGTAATCAAAGTTTCTAAAGCATCCGCCGCTTTTTCAATCGACTCATCGATGACCACTCGTTCTTCTGAGGTAAATTCACTCAGGACATGGCTAATCGCATCATCAGCCGGCTTGCCAATCCCGACACGTAGACGCGGAAAATCCTGACTGTCAAGATGATGAATTATCGATTTCAGCCCTTTATGCCCGCCGTCGCTACCTGCCCTGCGAATTCTTAGTATACCTAAATCGAGATTTAGGTCATCATAAACGACGCATAGTTCAGTTAAAGGAAGATTAAATTCAGAAACTATCGGGGCAACAGATTGCCCACTGGCATTAACAAATGTCAGCGGTTTAGCGAGAATGATATCAAAATCACTTAACCTTCCAAAGGCAACAAGGGCGTGATGCTTCTCCACTATTCTTTTGATGTTCAATCTGATGATAAGTTTGTCTATCACTTCAAAGCCGACATTATGTCTTGTGAATTGATATCGACGCCCAGGATTGCCTAATCCCACAATCAGCTTGGAATGATAAATCGAATTCATAGATTTTTCACCATTATGAGGCGCTGATTATTCAATGGATAATGGTTGCGAGATATCTATATGTCCCGCGATTGTATCAACATCTTTGCCATCTATCAAGATTTGCGCTTCTTTAATTTCATGAAAATTAGCTTGCAAAGTCTTAATAATAGATTGAATAGTTAAAAGTTCCCCAGTGACGCCGCCAATATGGGATTTCGATAGAGCTTCAGAGAAATCGACATAAACATATCCACGTTTTTGTTCAAAAAAAACTTCCCTAAGTTTTGTACCCTTGGGAATCGGATTCAACATACCTGTCGCCGAACCCTCAATTAATTTGTTAATAACTTGCTTTATGCTCTCTATGTAATCCCTGGATAATTCAATATCTCGCTCTTCAGCGACCAGTTCAGATTTTTCTGAATTCAGAAAGTATAGTCGAATTTTTTGAAATTTTGGAGCGTTGGTTCTTGAAGTAATTTTCGTTGTTAAATCTGCTGAAGGCGTTGGCTTGTGTTCACGTTTAAACTTTAAAAGATATAGAGGAATAAAAATTATGGCGAATAATACGATAAATCCAATTACCGATATAAAAATAGTTTTATAAAATTTAGTGGCTGAAGACATAGTAGATATAGAAACCAGGCGCGGATATTAAAAATCTGAGATACTTCTACAGTTATGCGCCACCACTTTTGGGGATAAAAAGAGGCGCTGAACTAAAGTACCCCGCCGTCTATTCCTCGAAAAATCAGAATATTGCCCCGTATTCATCAGCTATAATCACCGGCGAAGTAGTTGATACGAGTATTGAAATTTTTGCAAGGTTCGAAATAATGATTGAGATATCGTTTCTATAGATTTCGGGTCGGAAAGTTTTGCATCATCTGACGCATTTGAAAGATAACCAACTTCGAGCAGTACCGCTGGCATATATACACTATCCAAAGTAGCAAGAGGTATCTCAATTGGTGCTTTACCTACCAATCCAGCAGACCTCAGTTCAATAAGAAGGTTTTCAGCCAGTTTTCTACTTTGCTCGATAAAATCTGTTTGAGAGATTTCTTTTACAAGTTGGCTGCTTTGAGATGAAGTAGTGGTGAGAGTCTTGACTTTGTTCACTGACGCCCGTGGCTTACGGTTCATTTCAGTTGCATTCGTTTCGGGCTTTATCTTTTGTGCAATGGACTTTAATATTCCGGCAGGATTATTAATATAAATCCTAAATCCACTCTGATTGCTGGAAAATGAAGCGTTCGCATGAATACTAATAAATAAATCACCGTAATTCATATTAGCAATGCTAGCCCGCTGTTGTGAAGTTAAAAATTGGTCTGATTCGCGTGTAAGATGTACAGCAATTCCATTTTCTACGTAGTTTACGCCAGTAAACCCGTCCTCACAGAGTTGTTTGACTTTTTGAGCGATTGCCAAAGTGAGTTCTTTTTCAAGTAAGCCTGTCGGACTTTTAGTGCCAATATCACTCCCACCGTGACCTGCATCAATGATTACTAGAAATTGTTCACTCTGTCTCGTCAGAGCTTGAATCGGTTTTTCCAAACCCCTATCGTTCGTACTTAATCTAAGCCACAATGTCTGAATATTTTGATCAAATTCAATATCTATGTCTAAAACTTTTGCCAGAACCTGGGTCAAGAATTCTATCGGGAGCGCGGGTTTATCTGATATCAGTAAGGGTGGTCTGGATAAAATATAGGATTCTGGCAAAGAAGTTCTGAAGGGTTCCGTGATGGTTTCAGAACTCTCAGCAGTGACCTTAGCCTGATTTATAGTAAGCGAAAGTTTTTTATTATTTTTAAACT
The DNA here is from genome assembly GCA_012961655.1 of Candidatus Poribacteria bacterium. GTDB lineage: Bacteria > Poribacteria > WGA-4E > DTYX01 > DTYX01 > DTYX01. The sequence goes on along the minus strand of DTYX01000695.1, from coordinate 553 downwards.
CTAAAGTTAGCCTTTGAGTAAGTGGAATATAACGCTGTTTTGCATCAAATGCTCTAAAAATTTTAAGTAGGTCATTAATAAGCAGATATTGACTATCTTTCAAACTAATGGGTCGAACAGTTAAGATCTCTATTCCATTTCCATCAACGACACGAATAAACTCTTCTGAGAAGGCACTGGTATTTGAAAATATAGTTGCGCATAAAATTATTATAAAAAACGAACTATAAAATCTGAAATTTATAGACTGTGTTGACATAACTGCGGGGTGTGCATAAATCGAATCAAGTGTCCTCCCTAATCTGCCAGAGAGACGATTGCAGGTTAGAAACCTGCACCACGATTGAATCTATCCATAATTATGCACACCCTTCACATAACTAATACACTCACCACAAAACAGCAAGTGTGCAAGTTCGAACGCTATATAATAAAGCGTTTTATCATCCTATCATCACAGAAGACAGGCAAGGAAGCTCTCGCTTTCAAGCGTGGGGTAATTCCGAAATCCGAATTCCGATTTCACTATTCAATTTCCTCTTCTTCCTCAGCA